>JSZA02000102.1 GCA_000785145.2 Candidatus Thiomargarita nelsonii | reverse complement strand
TTGAAATTTATAACAATGGTGGGTTTCGCTCTCGCTCTACCCACCCTACAAGATTTCTTAACTTAATGGCATTGACCCAATGGACGGGTTTTTCATTATCACGCCCATTTTCACTCCCCATCTTAAACTTGCCTGCTTTTATCAGCTTAAATTTCATCCCGATGGAGTTGGTCACTATATCTTGCGTGGTTGTTCGGCTTATTTTCCTTTTTAAAGCCTGTAATTTTTTATGGGAGGGATCTAAACTCAAGCCTTTATCAATCCAAATCCTCGCCGCCTCATACGCTTTTTTATTTACCTTGGTTAAGGCTAATTGATAAAAATTCTCAATCTGCTGTCTTTTCTTTAACGCTAGCTCAACTTTCTCAGACAAAGCCCGCAATTTCTCATGAGTAGGATTTAAACTTAATCCATGTTGAATCAAAGCCCTACTTTCCTCATACTCGCCCCTATTATTTTTGCGAGTAGCCTGCTGATAATAATTTTCCACCCCCTTTCTGATTTCCTCTGCCTGAGCGATTTTTATTTTTAACGCCCCTAATTTCTTATTGGTAGCATCTAAGCCTAAACCCCTTTCAATCCATTTTTTCGCCTCATCAAAATCTCCCTTGTCTTGACTTTTCAATGCCAGTAAGTAATAACCTTCAATGATTTTCTCTGATAAGAGTTGAGCTTTTTCATGAGAGGGCGGGATTTCTTTATAGAGAGCAGAAGCCTGTTCAAGCTTATCATTCTCTATATAAACCAAAGCCTCATCAAAATAAGCCTCGATTTCATATTCAGACGTAATCTGTCCTGCCACAATAGGCGGGTTTTCAACAGGAGGCTCTAGCAAAAAAGGAGGTACTTCGCTCACAGTGGGTGGCGTTTCTTTGAGCCTTTCAAGGACTATCACGACAAGATCATCAGAGACATCTTTTATTAAATAATAGGCTGATACGATGGCTATGAGCCCCGCCAAAAAGCCTAAAAATTTATGTTTATTAAACATTTTCGTGAACAGGCTACCACCTGTCATCACTCCAATGCTCGCCAGAATAAATAATTTAATAGTCATGATTTAAATACTTGTGTTAATGTGTTGTTTTAAAATAATAACACAAAATCGTCCAAGATAAATCTTGGACTCCTAGCAGCCTAACAGGGGCAACCATAAAGGATTGCCCCTACATAAAATGCGGTCCTGTATTGTTTAAACTTTTTTTTCTCACCGCGACGTCAATTTAAGAAATCCTATTTTTTTGAAAAATCGGATTTCTAAAAACGGAACAAAGATAACTATAAGGCTATATATATGGCAACTAATTTTAATTTAGAGAATGCAATTCGATGGATAGAAAATGCACCACCATGTATTCTCCAATTTTATCCGTCTAATTCTATTGCACATAAAGCATCGTGGTGGACAAACAAAATATTTGACAACATTCTGGAGGAAATTAAATCATTAATCGTCGTACAATCACCCAATTTAATTACTCATTCAGCAACTCCAGCGGTTATTTAAGTGATCCCTTTAAAATCCTGAGTGTCGTTGGCAGCGATGGTCGAGCGCAACCAAACATGCGCTTTATTCGCAGATGAAATATCATTTGAATAAAGACATTGTCGATTTGTCCTATCGTTATATGTGGGATGACTGGGGTATAAGTTCACATACCTTTAATATGCGCTACCGTTGGATGCTAGGTAATAAGCATTATCTATTTCCTGATTTAGATGCAATGATTTTTCAGTTTAGCTATTCTTTTTAGGCGGTCAATTGATTACCCCTGCTCACAAACAACCCTCCCTTAATAAAGTAGAGGGTTATTATCTTGGACGCTTCCAAGCGATGGCGAGTCCGTGCGAAGTGCTGATGGACATTGACTCACTGTCGTTGGCAAAAGACCTACTCACCCTCGCAAGCCATGAAGCTTGGCGTATAGAAAAAAAATTCAGCCGTTATCTTGATAATAATCCGATTGCTCGGATCAATAACAGCGAAGGTAAAGCTATCAAGGTTGATAATGAAATTGCCCATCTACTGGACTTTTCCCAGCAATGTTATGAGCTGAGCAATGGACTATTTGATATCACGTCTGGCGTTTTACGACAAGCTTGGAAATTCGATGGCAGTGATCGCGTCCCCGAACAAGCACAAATTGATGCCTTGCTCCCTTTAATGAAAGAGGGCAAACGATATAGCCATGTGCTTAATCCTAAAACAGGTTGGCAATAATGCGCCCCGTCACGGTGGCTGCTGGCACTTGTACAGAAGCCGGTATATTAGCGACTTTTGCTCTGCTTCAAGGCGAAGAGGCAGAAGAATTTTTGAAAAAAGAAAATGTTCAATATTGGATTGAATAACTTCATATTAAATGCCAAACATAACATGTTTTGATCACAGCTTCATGAATCTTGCTTAAAAAATAAAATTCTTTTGCAAATCCAAATCCGTTGTACTATACTGAACAGCTTCACAAACTGAAGTTGCTATCGGAAATAAAAACAATGCGAAAATTTTCATCTTATGGTCCCCCTAATACCAACTTACATTACTACGCCCCTAGAAAAGAATTAATTGCCCGCACAATCATGCAATTGAAGGGAGATGAGCATGAAGAGGGCGGCCATTACATTACCGTTTGGGCACCCCGTCAGACTGGCAAAACTTGGATCATGCAAGAAGTGTTATCAACACTTGAACAAGAAACCCAGTTTGATGTCGTCCTCCTCAGTTTGCAATTTCTTTCTGAGGTGACTGATCTCAATAGTGTGGCTCAACTCTTTGCCCAAGAATTGATGGAAAAGTTAAATTTAGAGAAACTAAGCATAAACCGGTTAGAAGATTTTCATCGTTTGTTTAAACGGGAAACCCTCACTAAACCCTTGATTTTAATGTTGGATGAGTTTGATGCCCTTGATCAAGCGGCTATCAGTCGGCTAGTCAGTGTTTTTCGTCATATTTATAATACTCGCCAAAACCAAAAGGATAAACTGACGGGGGAAAACAAAAATAAAAACCGAGGCGCCGGCGTGTTTTTAGGTTTTTAATCCGTGTTATCAGTTTAATCCCAAAAGGAAAAAGACTCACAATAATCCAGACTCTTTTTGATTTTTGTTTTGATGGCTCTAACAAATAGGCTATACTTGATATAAAAACCTAAAAACCTATAATTTGAGGAGCAGAAAATGCAGAGCACCACATTGACTTTAGACAATGGAATGGTCGCGTATTGAATCCTTGTTTGTGGCATTCCTGCATCCCGGAAAGGAAGCTAAACCGTATCAAGTGCGTGATGCTCGTTATTTTTTGGAACAGGCAGGAGTAACACCATGAATAATGCAATGAGTTATAAAGGTTATACCGCCAGCATTGAATATAGTGCTGAAGATCAGTGCTTTGTTGGACATCTAGCAGGCATCCGTGATATTGTTGGCTTTCACGGCGATTCGGTTAATGAATTGCGGCAAAGTTTTGAAGAGGCGGTGAACGATTACCTAGAAACCTGTGAAAAACTTGGTAAAAGACCACAACAAGCTTATTCAGGTAATCTAATCTTGCGGATACCGCCCCAAGTCCACGCTGCTATCGCAAACGCAGCCGAAATAAGTGGCAAGAGTCTCAATCAGTGGGCGGCAGAAGCCTTGAATCAGGCAGCCTGATAAGTTTTATCATTCCCACGCACCAGCGTCACTGCCATTAAGACGGCCTGTCGGGTGGAGATCGCTGTGCGTATCCACCAGACATGTATGGAATTTTACTTAGGCTCACAACAGCACCGACAATAACTAGGATTGCCAAAATAATCCAGACTCTTTTTTTTTTATTTTGGCTTTGATGGCTCTAACAAATAGGCTATACTAAACCTAAAAACCTATAATTTGAGGAGCAGAAAATGCACAGCACCACATTGACTTTAGACAATGACATTGCGGCAAGGTTAAAACGGCTGAGCCTTATGCGTAACGATAGTTTCAAACACACTATTAATAAGGTATTACAGGCTGGTCTTAATGTCATCGAATCGAAGCCTATTCGTCAGGATAAGCCTTACCGAATTAAGCCAGTTCATCTGGGTGCCAAATTACCTAATTTGGATAATGTGGCAGAAATTATTGCTGCAACTGAGGGTGAATTGTATAAATGAGACAAACAAAAGATATTTTGGTAGACGTTAATCTGTTGCTTTACGCTACTGTAGCAGATTATCCCCAACACTTTGCGGCGCGTACTTGGCTGGAGGAACAATTTAATGGAAATGCTCAAGTTGGATTACCTTGGCTTAGTTTATTGGGGTTTGTCCGCATCGTAACTAATCCACGTATTTTTGATAATCCATTAAGCATATCAACAGCTTGGACACAAGTTGATGAATGGTTAGCATTACCCAGCGTTTGGATACCGCAACCGACTGAACAACATGCCAAAATTTTAGGCAAGTTGCTTTGTGCATCAGGGACAGGAGGCAATTTGGTGTCTGATGCACACTTAGCGGCTTTGTCAATTGAACATGAATTGGTGCTTTGCAGCACAGACCGAGATTTTACCAAATTTCCAGATTTGAATTGGTATAATCCCTTGTCAACAAATTCATTGAAAGTCCACAAAGTTAAAACCTAAAAACCCTTGAATCGCGGATTAAACCGATTACACAGATGTCGCGGATTTAAAACAAAAATAAAAACCGAGGCTCATGCGTGTTTTTAGGTTTTTAATCCGTGTCATCCGCGTCATCCGTTTAATCCGTGATTCAAGGGTTTTGGGGATTTCCGCTCTCCTGCCCTATCCTGTTATAGCAGGTTTTTATTTATGTAAATACAAAAGGAAAAACAGATGTTCAATTTTTTCAAACCAAAACTTATCAAACAATTAGAAAAAACAATAGGTCAAAATTTACCAAAATTAGATCAGATTGAATGGAATTCAGTAGGCTATGTGCAGAATTGGCGTAATAAAATCACGGGATTATGTTTATATAACTGTGGTTTAAAAGAGTTGCCACCTGAAATCGGAAATCTGCAAAACTTAACTCGGCTTGTTTTATATAAGAACCAGTTAAGCTCCTTGCCACCTGAAATCGGAAATCTGCAAAACTTAACGGGGCTTTCTTTAGAAAAAAACCAATTAAGCTCCTTGCCACCTGAAATCGGAAATCTGCAAAACTTAACGGGGCTTTCTTTAGAGGAAAACCAGTTAAGCTCCTTGCCACCTGAAATCGGAAATCTGCAAAACTTAACTTGGCTTTCTTTATCAGGGAACAAGTTAAGCTCCTTGCCACTTGAAATCGTCAATCTGCAAAACTTAACTGAGCTTTTTTTAGGAAGAAACCAGTTAAGCTCCTTGCCACCTGAAATCGGAAATCTGCAAAACTTAACGGGGCTTTCTTTAGAAAAAAACCAATTAAGCTCCTTGCCACCTGAAATCGGAAATCTGCAAAACTTAACTGAGCTTTCTTTAGAAGAAAACCAGTTCACTCAGTTTCCCAAAGCACTTTTAGACTTAAATTTAGAGGTTAAATGGGACTCGTTTTTCATAGATGATGAAAGCATTCTTGTCGAAGACAATCCCTTCCAAACCCCACCAGTAGAAATCGTAAAACAAGGCAGACAAGCCATTATTGACTATTACGCAGCATTATAAGAAGAACCTAGAAATAATGCAAAGACTGGACAAAATTTGGAGTATCAGTTGATGTCAATGCGCTGGTGAGGAAATTATATTTGTCCATTTTTAATTGTAATCATCATGTAGTATCCACCTTAATTTACATAATAATCATGTGGATACGCTATCGCTTAATCCACCCTACTTATGTTTATATTTATGTTATTTAGGGACAAGTCTATTGTTTAAAAAATTAATTCATTGATATTAAATCACTAAATATCAAACAAACACAAGTACCTCGTCCTAGTTGACTAGAAATCTCTAATTGCGCCCCATGCGCTTCTGCAATCAGCCGACAAAGGTAAAGTCCAAGACCATATCCCCCCGTTTTGCGCTGACGCGAAGGATCAACGCGGTAAAAAGGATCACTCAAGTGAGGAATATGTTCGGCTGCTATGCCAGCACCGTGATCTTCAACCAGTAGCAAAATAGCATTTTTTTCCTTTCGAGTATGAATATCAACGGGTTTTGCGCTGTATTTGAGTGCATTTTCTAGCAGATTGCGGATGAGCAAGCGGAGGCGAGTTTCATCCAATTGTAATGTGGGCAATGACGGTTCCAAGAACGCCTCGATGGGTTTGTCACTGAAATAGTCGCTGAGAACGGATTTTATCACTGTATTCAAGGAGCTTGATGTGCGTTTTAGTACAACATGCCCTTTGAGTCGTTCAGTTTCCAACAATTCATTGATCAGCTTTTCCATTTCCTGTAAATCTTGATCAATAGCCTGTTTGTATGTAGAATCTTCCAACAATGCGAGAGAAACCTTTGACCGTGTCATCGGTGTTCGCAGTTCGTGGCTGATAGCTAATAGTAGCTGACGTTTCGCCTCCAACATTTTTTCAAGTTCATCTGTCATCTGATTGATACTATTGATTAATTCTCCTAAATCATCCTGACGTTTGGTTTGAATACGATGAGACAAGTCTCCAGATCCAATGCGTTTTACGCCCTCTTGCATGGCACTCACGGGTTGAAGTAGCCAGCGGATGATAAAATAGTTCAGGCTCAATACCAGTAAGACGGCAACGATTCCCACAAAAATACCCCAGATGCCTTTGGCACTTTCTAGGTTTTTTTGCATAATAAAGGTAATATCATAGGGTCCTTTGCGGGTGAGGTGTGCAAAACGGTATTGATAAAAGCCAATACGGAATAAATGACCATCGGCATGTTTTCGGAATGGACGGAAATGAAAGTGGCGTGAATCAAGCCGTGTGGATGACCAATTGATATCCGGTCCTTGGATAAGGATATCCACAGGAAGACGTTCAGTCAATTGTCGTGCTTTTTCAATGTTGGGCGGATAGCCGATTTCTTGATGGAGATAGCTCAGATATTGGTGAATATGTGGGCGCACATTGTGTTTAAAATGTTGCATTATCGAAAAACCAAGCGATACTCTATGGATAATGACAATGGCAATGCCAGTCACGATAAACAGCAGTAGCAGGCGTAGCGACAGGGAATAGCGTATTTTTTGCCAAAAAGGCATGTCAATTTGCTCCTTCAATAAAACGGTAGCCCCTCCCCCAAACCGTTTGGATATTTTCTAACGGTTTCAACTTTTGTCGTAATCGGCTCACCAGTATATCAATCGAACGGGAAAAAAACTCGGCATCCACTCCGCTGAGGGCATTCATGATTTCATCACGGCTAAAACTTTTGCCCGGGGATTTTACCAGCAATAGTAGTAGCGCATATTCTTTGGTCGTCAATTCGATCATTTGGCCTTTGAGGGTGACTTGACGGCGGTTTGGATCAATTTTGAGGTCGCCAAATTGATGTATGGGAGAAGTTTGTTTAGAGGTGGTACGTTTTAGGATGTTATGAATTCGGGCAACCAGTTCGCGGGGTTCAAAGGGTTTAGCGAGATAGTCATCTGCCCCGATTTCTAGTCCAATGACCCTGTCCATGACTTCGCCACGGGCTGTCAGCATTAGAATGGGCATGTCATTGTCCTTGCGAAGGCTGCGGCAGACATCAAAGCCATCCATTTCAGGCAGCATGACATCCAAAATGAGCAAATCTACGTCGCCTTGTGACAAGCGACGTAGTCCTTGGCTTGGATGGGTTTCACTGATCAAGTTGAGATCGTAACGTGAAAAATATTCCGCGAGCAGCGGCGCAAGACGCTCATCATCGTCAATCAGTAAAATTCTGTACATTTATCCCTCGTCCAAGATAAATCTTGGACTCCTAAATACCCTATTGGTTTTGAGGCCCACGTTTCGGAAAAGAGGCCAACATATTTTTCAGCTTTGCCCGCTGTTCATTATTGAGGCTATCAGAAAATTCAGCCAAGGCTGCGATCAAAACGGGCGCATTCTGTTTTACCTGCTGCATCTTGTTTTGCAAATGAGCAAATGCTTTTTGCTGATCAAGCACCGGTTCATCCAGCAAGGCTAGGATTTTATCCCGGTGATTTTGGCGCATTTCCTGATGCCGCTTCATCAATTGCTGCTTTATGAGCGACAATTTCTCGCTCTGCTCAGCATTTAGGTCCAGTTTGTTCGTGAGCCGTTTCATGACAAATTCGAGCCGATGCTCAGGACCAAATCCGCAGTGATCAGGGGTGGCAGAAACAGCAATACCGGCCAGCGTTGCTACTGTGAGTACGGTACCAATGATGATTTTAGTGGATTTTTTCATGAGAGTCTATCTCCTTTTGTTAATGTATTAATAAAACGCGGGAGATAGGATACTAAGATAGGCAGTAACAAACTTCTCAGAAGTGTAACAAAATGTAACAGACGTCCAAGATAAATCTGGCCGACTCCATTTGAACTAATGGCCGGAGCGATTTCCAAGTTTTTCGTTAAAAAGTGCCAGTAACTTCTTAGCACCGTCTAACTGAGGGTCCAGTTTAGTCGCCTCTTTGAGAGACGCTTGCGCTAATGCATGATCTCCACGATGCCAATAAGCGATCCCTAATATTGCAAATGCCTTAGCATTACCAGTATCCAAACCAATAACACGTTGTAAATGGGAAACACTCTCAGCAAAACGCTGTTGAGACAAATAGACAAGCGCCAGTTTGAAATGAGCTGGCACAGATTGTTCATTGCTCTCTAATGCTAATTGAAAACTTTGTTCAGCCAGTGTCTTTTCACCGGCTTGCCAGTATTTATCACCTTGAGCTATTAAGCTTTCGACAGAAGTCGATTGTGCGAAGGTTGGAACCATTACCAAAAAGAGGTAGGTTCCAAATATTATGTTAAATTGTCGCATGAAATATCCTTTAATTTCTCGTTCCCACGCTCTGCGCCATTTACGATATTTTGTAGGGTGCGTCCTACGCACCCACGATATTTTGTAGGGTGCGTCCTACGCACCCACGATATTTTGTAGGGTGCGTCCTACGCACCCTGACGCTCAATGCGGTGCGTAGGACGCACCCTACAAATATATTTTTATTTCAAGTACTTAAATACTTATGTATAAGAGAGTGCGCGAGGCAAAGGAACGAGAGATGTAGGGGCAATCCTTTATGGTTGCCCTAGTTGTTGTCCCTTACTTAAAGGAACCTTTACCGTAACGTTCTTCATAACCTTGACGGACCTCATCAAGCGCTTCTTGGCCTAAACCATTGAAATACCAAGCATGACCCTCAATCGGTTTGAAGTACTTGGTAAGCAGGCGATCCGCTTCTTTTTTGCCGACGAGTTTTTTCAGCTCAGGAATGAAAGAAAAATAAGTGTGTTTAACCACTTCATACATGCCATGCCACCAAGTATAATCGGGTCCACTCATGGCAGAACCGTGACGAGCACGACGCCCTTCGTGATGCCAAATTTCCCACCAAACCCATTCAAGTTTCTCATCAAATGGTGCGGCAGTCAGATGACCATCCTTTTTGAGTTCCTCAACAATAGCAGCAATGGGTTTGGCAAATTTGTTATTATACAAATTCACGAGATCATCAAACTGCTTGTAATGTCCTTTCACTGTGCTACTAACATGACAACCATGACATACCGTTTCCATGTTAGCACGTCGATCTTTCCAAGTCATCACTTCTGTCACTGTACCCCCTTTGGCTTTAGGATCATTCGGCTTTTCACCCACTTTAGGTAATGGTTCGCCTTCGGGTAGATCATATTGGTACCCATTATCCAAGCGGATCAAATTGATTTTTTTAGAAATAGGGGTACGTAAATTCCAAGAAATTCGTTCACCGACATCATGAGTTTTCGCTATATAAGGTGCCGCCCCCATGTGACAAGTTGTACAAGTGGGTGCTACACTATAGTCAACACCAACGACCCATTTATCAGATTCGAGATTCATTTTATCGATATTGGCGCGATACATAATGCCGTGTTTGGATTCATTGTAGACTTCGATATGAGGATGATCCGGTCCCATATGGCATTTACCACAGGTATCAGGCGTGCGAGCTTGTGCGCGAGAAAAGCTGTGACGCGCATGACAGGCACTACAGGAACCCCGCGAACCGTCTGGGTTGATACGACCAATACCCGTATTCGGCCATGTTTCTAAGGTTGGTTTGCCTTGTTCATCAATCTCTACCTTGTTACCATGACACTTCTTACATCCTCCGGTGACTGCCTCAGGACCGCCAAGCACTTCGCCGAGAAGATTATCCAAAGAGCCTAAAATTTCAGCGGCGTTGGAATGATGAGAGCGGTGAAATTCATTGAACTCGGTTGGATGACATTTGGAGCAGTCTTTTGGGCTCACAATAACAGAAATGAGTTCGTCTTCATGCATAAAAGCATCTTTGTCAGTTTTTTCAGCTTGGTGACAATCAAGACAATTAACACCGCTTTGACCGTGTTGACTTTCATTCCATTGGTGATAAAGCCCCGGTGTTTCTGTCATATGACACTTAACACAACCAAGCCCCGCCTTTTCTCCCCAGTCTACGCCAACTTGACCGGTAGGGCGGGCATTTGTTATGCCTGATTGTAATAGCAAGAATAAGCTGACTAAAGCTACCCCTGCTGCATGAGTGATAATGTTTTTTCGGACTATCATTAATCAATTCTCCTATATAAAAAAAAAATGAGTTTTAACGCTATCCATTAACCCATAAAAAAATAGAGTTAATCTAGAGATTCAAAATGGTAGCAAAAAATAATCTTAAATGCGAGTTTTTTTTCTTAAAAATAAATAAATTATATTTTTACTTTTAATAAGTGTTATATTTACAGGGTAAAAAATATCATCTTATTTTATAAGATTATTTTTTTTATTCGCTTTAAAAACAATATTTTTTATTAAAACCCTTATTATTTAAATGCAATATTGCTCGTCGTTTTTTTAATCTTCAGATAAAATATCATTAAACTCTAATATTAGTATTTTCTAATAATATATTGATTACTAAAAGTTTTTCTTGCATTTTTTTCTAAACAAACTTAGAATAGCAAACCTCAGAAAGAACTATAAAGTGAAATATCACCTATTTTATTGTCGCCTTAACTCGTTTAATTGAGGCTGTACTATAGTGATCCTAAATGATTTGTAAATTTGTTTACAAGTGATTTAGGATGTCTTATATCTATATTAATAATAAGGAGAAAGAAATGCGTTCTCGAATCGTCAGGTATGTCTTCTTGGCAATGGCAGGACTCAGTTTCCCTGTAGGGGCAACAGATGTCAATACTGCTATGTTAGTTAATACTTGTGTGGGTTGTCATGGTCCGAATGGCTCCAGTCTGGGACCAGCGACACCTACCATCGCCGGCATGTCGAAATACGCTTTTATTAAAGCGATGCAAGAAGGGAAAAGTAATCAGCGTCCTATGACAACAATCATGGGACGTATAGCAAGGGGCTACACTGATGAACAAATTGAAATGATGGCGGATTACTTTTCTAAACAAGAATTTGTGCGTTATCCACAACAGTTTGATGCCAAAAAAGTGAAACATGGGGCACATCTTCACAATGAATACTGTGAAAGTTGCCACCGATACGAGGGTCGGAAAGATGAACATGATTCTGGTATTTTGGCAGGGCAATGGATGCCTTATCTGAAAATTAGCTTGTCAGAATTTATGACCACGGATCGCCCATCTCCAACCAAGATGACAAAACGTATGGAATACATGGTTAAGTTTCATGGCGAAGAGAGCCTTGATGATCTTGTTCACTTTTATGGTAGTCAGCAATAAAGGAGGGTATGCTAAATGTCAAATATCACCCGTAGACATTTTTTAACCATAACAGCGGGTACAGCCGCCGCTAGCATGGTTAGTTTTCCATTTATCGCCGCCGCCGCTAAAAAACAGGTTTTGGTGATTGGTGGAGGTTCTGGCGGTGCCATCGCAGCAAAATATCTTAGGATGGCAGATCCGACGATTGAGGTGACGATAATTGAGCAGAACAAACACTACTATAGTTGCTTTATGAGCAACGAAGTGTTGAGTGGAGAACGGACTATCGAATCCATTAAGTTCGGCTATGATGGCTTGAGCAAATATGGTATCAAGATGGCTTATGGTCGTGCCCTTGCTATTGATCCGGACACTAAAAAAGTCCGTCTCGAAGATGGCCGTCGCTTGGCTTATGACCGTTTAATTCTCTCGCCAGGTGTTGACTTTAAGTGGGATGCCATTGATGGCTATGATGAGAGTGTTATTGAGAAAATCCCCCATGCTTGGAAAGCGGGCCAGCAAACGGTTATTTTACGCAAACAATTAGAGGCTATGAAAGATGGTGGTACGGTCATCATTAGTGCGCCGCCCAAACCCTTTCGTTGTCCCCCCGGTCCTTATGAACGTGCCAGTCAAATTGCCCACTATTTGAAACATCACAAGCCAAAATCAAAGGTGTTGATTTTGGATGCGAACCAAGCTTTTTCCAAACAAGCTTTGTTTACTCAAGGTTGGGAAAAACTGTATGGATATGGCACGGATAACAGTCTGATCGAGTGGATTCCGTCAGATCAGGGTGGTAAGGTTGTCAGTGTTGACGCGGATGAGATGACGGTTTACGCGGGTGAGTTTGAAGACGAGCACACAGCTGATGTTATTAATGTTATTCCACCACATCGTGCTGCTAAAATTGCCGTTGAAACGGGTTTGACGAATGAGAGTGGTTGGTGTCCTGTTAATGAGAAAACCTTTGAATCTAGCTTACAAAAAGACATCTATGTCATTGGCGATGCCTGTACCACTAAGATGCCTAAATCCGCTTATGCGGCGAATTCTCAAGCCAAAGTCTGTGCAGAGGCGATAGTGGCGGATATGCAAGGCAGGGAAATGGCTGTGCCTTCTTATCTCAATACTTGTTATAGTATTGTGGGAGAAGATTTTGGTATTTCGGTGGCAGCTATCTATCATTTAGAAGATGGCAAAATTGCACCCATTAAAGGTTCCGGTGGTGTCTCTCCTTTGGATGCGTCGGCTGAAAACAGAAAGAATGAAGTGATTTATGCCCATGGTTGGTTTGAAAATATTACGCATGAGATGTTTAAATAACTCGACGCTCCGCGTGGCTTAAAAATCCTATTTTTTGAAAAAATAGGATTTTTTTGAACCTTAAAATTTTTCTCGTTCCCACGCGCCGGCGCACTCACTTATACACAAGTTTTTTTGTAGGGTGGGTAGAGCGGAGCGAAACCCACCATTGTTATAAATTTCAAAGGCTTGGTGGGTTGGGCGTCCCGCCACTTCGTTGCGCGGGCAACCACAAGGGATTGCCCCTACCCACCCTACATAATATGATTATATTTCAAATACTTAAATACTTGTGTATAAGAGAGTGCGCGCCGGCGTGGGAAACGCAGTAACGGAGATCATGCATGCTGCGACGCTCTGCGTCGTTTTTAATACAGCAAATACGGCTCCCTAATTTGAGCCCAAGCTTGCTCATCCTTTTTCAAATGCTCGTCAAAATCCGCAGGCTCCACACTGGGATCGTCCACCCACTCACGCAGGAAAGTCCCACCACTCAAAAGGTCAATCGCCAATTTTTCAGTCTCATACTCATAAGGAAAATCGCGCCAGAGATCATAATCAGGATATTCTAAGCGGACAGCCTTCAGCAAAAGGGCAGCCAGTCGATAAGGCTTGAATTGTGCCTGTCGGTAGGCAGCATTATCCGTGTGAATTTGTAAGCCCGAGCACATTTTTCCAGCGTGCTTATGAAAAGTTGGCTCAAAATAGCATCGTCTCAGAAAACACCCTTGTAACCATTCTGGTTGTAAAGCCATCATTCGTTTAAGCACCAAATCGAAATCAATATCGGGTGCGCCAATGACTTCAAGTGATGTGGTTGTACCCCGCCCCTCAGACAATGTAGTCCCTTCAAAGAGGACTGTGCCGGGAAAGCAACGCGTCATGTTGAGACTGGAGGCATTTGGACTTGGGTTGATCCACGACAATTCAAAGAGAGGCCAACCAAATCCGGGTGCAGCATCAGGTTTATAATCTGCCATGGGGACCACTTTCAAATCCAAATCCAGTTTTTTTAAATCGACAAACCATTTGGCAAGTTCTCCGAATGTGAGGCCATGTCTCATGATCAGCGGAGCCGCTCCCACAAAACTTTCCCAGCCTTTTTCAAGAATGGTGCCTTCAATTGGGCGTCCGACTGGATTTGGACGATCAAGAATCCAGACACTTTTGGCCGCTTCTAGGATATAAAAAAGCGTGGTCACATAAGTATAGATTCGAGTTCCAATGTCCTGAATATCGACGATCAGCACATCAAAGGTATCCATCATCTCTTTTGTCGGGTATCTCACTTGACCATATAAGCTAAAGACGGGTATGCCATGTTGTGGATCGGTGTAATCGTCTGTTTCGATCATATTGTCTTGCTTATCCCCTCGCATTCCGTGCTGTGGACCAAACGCGGCCACCACAGGGGTACATTCCATTAAGGCATCGAGAGTGTGGCGACATTCGCTCGTTAAAGAGGCAGGATGCCCTAGTAAGGCAACACGACGATCTTTGAGTTGCATTCTAAGAGAGCGATTATCAATAAATTGGTCGATTCCCAGTTTCATCTTTTAAAATTATCAGTTATCAGTTATCAACAACAAGAGTTTTATAGCTCGTGTCCCTTGTATCGTTTCGTGAATTAATCAACTATAATGATAATTTTGACATCATTTCATGGAAAATGCTACAAGTTAGGAGTCCAAACTTTAGTTTGGGCTGTTCCAAGATAAATCTTGGACTCCTATTACATGGTAAATGCTACAAATTAGTTAGGAGTCCAAACTTTAGTTTGGGCTGTTCCAAGATAAATCTTGGACTCCTATTACATAACTGATAACTTAAAACTTAAAAAAAATGACTAAAAAAGTTGTGTTGGCTTATTCAGGTGGCTTAGATACTTCTATTATTCTCAAATGGTTACAAGATGAATATCACTGCGAAGTGGTGACCTTTACCGCCGATATTGGTCAAGGGGAAGAGGTTGAACCAGCCCGCATGAAGGCGCAAGCCGCTGGTACCAAAGAAATTTATATCGAGGACTTGCGCGAAGAATTTGTGCGCGATTACGTGTTCCCCATGTTTCGTGCTAATACCATTTATGAAGGCGAATATTTGCTCGGCACCTCTATTGCCCGTCCACTGATTGCCAAACGTTTGGTCGAAATTGCCAATGAGACAGGTGCAGATGCCATTTCTCACGGGGCGACGGGGAAAGGTAATGATCAAGTCCGTTTTGAATTAGGGGCTTATGCTCTCAAACCGGATATTAAGGTGATAGCCCCTTGGCGTGAATGGGACTTAAATTCACGCGAAAAGCTTTTAGCTTATGCCGAGCAACATGGCATTCCCATAGAAATGAAACGGGGTAAACAGTCTCCCTATTCAATGGATGCTAATTTGCTGCATATTTCTTATGAAGGCGGTATTCTCGAAGAGCCTTGGGCTGCGCCAGAAGAAGATATGTGGCGTTGGACAGTTTCTCCCGAAAAGGCACCCGATAATTCAACGACGCTGGAATTAGAATTTGTCAAAGGCGATATTGTTGCCATCGACGGACAAGCGATGACTCCCGCCCAAGTGTTAAGCTATTTAAATAAGGTGGGGGGAGAAAACGGGATTGGACGGCTCGATTTAGTCGAAAACCGTTATGTCGGGATGAAATCACGCGGTTGTTATGAAACCCCTGGGGGCTCTGTGATGCTCAAAGCCCATCGCGCCATAGAATCGATCACTTTAGATCGCGAAGTGGCTCACCTCAAAGATGATCTCATGCCCCGTTATGCCAATTTAATTTATAATGGCTATTGGTGGAGCCCAGAGCGTGAATTGCTACAAAAAATGATTGATGCCTCACAAGTCAATGTGAACGGCAAAGTCCGTTTAAAACTTTATAAGGGCAATGTCATTGTCACAGGGCGCGTTTCTGAGAGCAATAGTTTATTTGATACGAGCATCGCTACTTTTGAAGATGATGAAGGGGCGTATAATCAAAAAGATGCCGAAGGGTTTATTAAGCTCAATGCCTTACGGATGCGGATTGCGGCGCGTCTTTAGTTTTAATTGATGTTCGACGTTAGATATTCAGTGCTCTCAAACAATGCCATTAAGTTAGTTGTTTCGGGAAATCCGCGCAGCGAAATTCCCGAAACAAAACGTCAAAAGTTTTTTAACCTTTTTCAGTTGTTTCGGGAAATCCATTCCCGAAACAAAACGTCAAAAGTTTTTTAACCTTTTTCAGTTGTATCGGGAATGGAGCGGAGCGGATTTCCCGATACGAAGTCAGCGAAGCTAAACGCCGTCAAAGCAACTCCAAATTTTGCCGAACTGTCACCGTATTCGCATGTGTCGCGCCCAACACCTTTTCAAAAATGACCAAAGCACGTTGATAGAGAGGTTTTGCTCCCTCAGAATCACCTTTATTTTTGAACAATAAAGCCAAATTATTCAAAGCAGTCGCCATTTCACAGCCTTTACAATTGCTTAAAGTTTTTCGATACAATTGTTCAGCTTCCTCATAATCACCTTTATCTTGCAGTAATAAAGCTAAATGATTGAATGTTTGTAGCGTTAACGAATGCGTCACGCCTAACACATTTTCACGAATTTTGAGGGCTTGTCGATATAATGGCTCCGCCTCCTCATAAGTGCCCAAACCTTGAAGCACTAAAGCCAGATGATTGAGAAAAGTTGCCGTATCAGCATGTTCTTCACCTAAGACTTGTTGACTGATTTTTAAAGCCAAACGATAAAATTGCTTGGCACTTTTATAATCACCTTTCTTTTTAAGCAAAAACGCTAAATGATTCAAAGAAGGCAAGATATCGGGATGCTCAACACCAAACAGTTTTTGACGCATTTTGAGTGCTCGTCGAAAAATTTGTTCAAGCACAGCCGCATCCACTATCAAATCTATCCCAAGCCAATCCCAATAATGCCACAATTCATATTCTTTGCCATCCTTCAACAATTGCAAAAAAATAGCTATCTGACTAATATAACTATGCAATCTCATAGGCTCTCTAGCCTGCTTTAAGTAAGACAGTGGCTGTTGAACAAAATAATCAGCTAATTGTCGATGCACCGCCCGTTTTTTCACATCATTGAACAAATACCGCGCCTGAACGGCTTGCTGTAAAGTCTCATGAAAAAAATGCAATAAACCAGCGCGATTCACCAAAACCCTTTGAGATAAGGGAAACCAAATGGCTTGTGGAATATCCAAAATGGCCAATATTTCAGACTCTCGTAGCCCCCACTGTGCTGCCCAAAATAAACTCAACACTTTTTCTACCCAATCCTGAGAATAATCAAGTTCTAAACGCGCCAACATTTTTTCATATAAAGCCGGGATCGATTGCGCTTCCCAATAATGCGCCAGATCCTGATCAACTCTCCGATATTCATCCAAAATAATTTTTAAATACAATGGATTATTCGTTGTGGGCGTCGTTTGCAAATTTTGCAACCCGTATTGTTGAATATAATGGCTAATAAAAGAATCAGGCACTTGGATGCGCCAAGAGACTGTCTTAAATCCCATTTCTAGCGGCGACATTTCTGGTAAAATGGACAAAAACAAGCGAATATGGGCAGGCAAAAAATCTGGCAACCAGCTTTGATTGAAACCCTCTATAATTAAAATCATCCGCCCTTGGGCTAAATATTGCGGAAATTGCTCAATCAGTGCCTCTGGGGTATTGGGTAAATCATCATCCATCAAAAAATGGCTTTTGATAGCTTTCATCAGGCGCCGCAATAGGGCAAAGGGATCAGCCTGACAAAAATGCCAAAACACGAATTCATCAGGATGCGCTTGTCGATATTCTAAAGCCCAATTGGCTAACAATGCTGATTTACCACTACCCGACTCTCCCACAATCACCAAGGGAGGTGAGTCGCTGAGGGCATGTTCAGTGAGTCGAGCAAAATCAGCCGGTTGTTTAATATAAAATGATTGCAAACTGGCAGCCAAAGCGTCATGCTCAAAATCTTCTCGCTCCTGGGCAGTGAGGAAATCTGGCTTAATTTGTGTCCACAATTGTTCTAATAAAATATTTTGTAAATCAATCGCTTGATCGTATTCAGTGAGCTGACATGAATGGGCATGAAGTTGCTCTATTAAATATTGCCGTTTTCTATCCTCATAAGGCGCCGGTAAAGTGTCAAAAACGTGAGGATTAGTAAAAGAAGATAAAGTATTTTCTCGCTTGATGAAAAACGATTGATTATCGAACAAATTGTCATCACGAATATAAAATAAGCTATTTTTGTCGTAGAAAAAATCTAAATTGGTTCGAGAATTGTTAGCTAACAAAACGAGAAAATAGGAATGATTTAAATCAATTTTTGAGATAAAATCGCTATGGAGTCGTTGCTCATGACGTAAATCAAGAGCGACAAAATCGACACCTCGCGCTTGACAACGGCGGTGGATTTCAGGGAAAACGTGTTGGGTTAAAATTTCGCGCTCCTCCATGCCTTGATAGGCAACGGAAAAATAAACGCAGACTTTGAATGCAGACATGTTATCAGTTATCAGTTATCATAAATGTCAAAAATTAATTAGAGGGCGCGAAGGAAATCCAAGTGAGTGTCGAAGCGGGTGAGACGGTTGAGCGTCTTATTGATTTTGCAAAATAATCATTATCTAACAAAGTCGTGGAAGGAGCGTATATCAGGAAAAGACGGGGTTACAAACCCCGTCCAGCATCAAAAAAAAGCAAATAGAATTAATCTTCACCCATAAGACCAAACAACTGCAACAAGCTCAAGAACAGATTGTAAATAGTCACATACAAAGTCACCGTTGCCATGATATAGTTAGTTTCACGTCCATGGACCATATCACTGGTTTGATAAAGAATTAAACCGGACATCAATAGGACAAACATGGCAGACACCGCTAAATGCAAGCCGGGCATATTAAAAACGATGGCACCAATGCCTGCCAAAAAGGCAACCAAAATACCGACAAACAGAAATCCACCCAAAAAGCTGAAATCCTTACGGCTGGCTAAAACATAACCCGACAAACCTAAAAAGATGATTGCCGTTGAGCCAAAAGCCATCATCACTAACTCGGAGCCATTACTGAACATCGTCAAGTACATACTGATAATCGGCCCCAAAGTCAAACCCATAAAGCCAGTCAGCGCAAAGATGGAGGCAATACCCCAAACACTATTTTGTAATTTCGCGGTCAGAAATAACAACCCAAAATAGCCCACCAAGACGACCACAAAATGCATGCGTGGCATCTCGGTTACCATAGCGATGTACGCCGTGAAAGCCGTGAACAACAAAGTCATCGACAACAAGATATAAGTGTTGCGAATCAGCTTATTAGCTTCAGTGGTTGACAGCGGTTGTTGCTCAAAAACTTGTTCATCTTGGTTTCCAAACGGAATGCTTTGAGTGCCTTGATTACGCTCAAGGCTAACATTTTTGTTCTTCATATTGTCAAATAAAGCCATAATAAAATACCTCACTTCAGTCAAAAGTCATCATCAAGGATAAAGAAAACTGTGACATCATTATCAGATGTCTTTGAATTATCATTATAATGACAATTGATTAAATCACAAGTTCTCTAGGACGACTGATAACTAATAACTGATAACTGATATGATTAAATTAAATAATATTAGCATCGCCTTCGGACACGTTGCACTATTAGACAAAATAGCCTTACGCATAGACAACAAAGAACGAGTCTGTTTAATTGGACGAAATGGAGAAGGCAAATCCACTCTATTAAAAATTATTAGCAGAGAAATAAGTGCAGATCAAGGACAAGTGGAATACCAAACCGGTTGTCGAATAGCACTCTTAAGCCAAGAACCTCAATTTAAAGCAAATGACACCGTATTTCATGCTGTCGCAAAAAGCTTAGGCACGGTAGGAGAACTGGTTGAAGCCTACCACAACCTTGTACAACGCCTGGCTCACAACAACGATGAAGACTTATTGGCGCAACTTGAAACCGTGCAACATCGCCTAGAGGCTGAAGATGGCTGGCGTTTGGAGCAGCGAGTAGAAACCGTCTTATCAAAATTAAAATTACCGACGGAACAAAAACTGGGTGAAATGTCGGGCGGCTGGCGACGGCGCGTCGCCTTAGCACAAGTATTAGTGACAGAGCCAGACATATTATTATTAGATGAACCCACCAATCATTTGGACATTGACGCGATTACATGGCTAGAAGAAATCCTGTTAGAATTTAAAGGCGGACTACTATTTATCAGCCATGATCGACGCTTTATGCAACGCCTAGCCACCCGGATTATCGAATTAGATCGCGGCCAATTAACCAGTTATCCCGGCGACTATGCCAATTATTTGCGCCGAAAAGAAGCCAGCTTAGCGGCAGAGAGCACGCAAGCGGCTAAATTTGATAAACACCTAGCCCAAGAAGAAGTTTGGATACGTCAAGGCATCAAAGCCCGTCGCACGCGCAACGAGGGGCGAGTACGCACCTTAAAAAAATTGCGCGAACAACGCACCCAACGTCGTGAACAAATTGGCAAAATCCGTTTAAATCTCGATAGCGGCGAATCATCAGGGCGCATCGTGATTGAAGCCGACGCAATCAGCAAAAATTATCAAAACACGCCGCTGATAGGCGACTTTTCCACCCTCATTATGCGCGGAGATCGACTGGGCTTGATTGGACCCAACGGCGTGGGCAAAACGACTTTGCTCAAAATACTACTTGGCGAACTCCCGCCCGACACTGGCACCGTCAAACATGGCACCAAACTCAGCATTGCCTATTTTGATCAACTCCGCGCTCAACTCGATCCTGAAGAAACGGTCGTTGATGCCATCGCGCAAGGGCAAGAAATGATCACCATCAATGGGCACAAAAAACATGTCATGTCTTATCTAAGCGACTTTCTCTTTGCCCCGGCACGCGCCCGCTCCCCCGTCAAATCCCTCTCAGGCGGCGAACGTAATCGCCTTTTACTGGCAAGTTTATTCACCAAACCCACCAATGTCCTCGTGCTAGACGAGCCAACCAATGATTTAGACGTAGAAACCTTAGAATTACTAGAAGACTTATTATCAAATTACCCCGGCACCCTGCTACTCGTCAGCCATGATCGCCATTTTTTAGATAATGTGGTAACATCCACAATCGTTTTTGAGGGCAACGGACAAATTAAAGAATATGTGGGCGGCTATCAAGACTGGCTGAGACAACGTACTGTGCCACATTCTGCCCCCACCAAAAAAGCAGCTAAACCCCGTGCCCAAAAAACACGCAAATTGAATTATAAAGAGCAACGCGAATTAGCCGATTTGCCAAAACTGATTGAAACTTTAGAAACGGAACAAGCAGAATTACAAAACTTGATCAGCCAACCCGACTTTTACCGTGGAGAGGCTGATCAAATTAATCAAAGCTTGGCGCGTCTTAAAACGCTTGAGGCAGAATTGCAAACGGCGTATGATCGTTGGGAGATATTAGAAGTGCTGGAGAATTAAGATCAATGGGGCTTGCCCCTACATATTCGCATGTTGTAGGGGCAATCCTTTATTAGTGAGCTTCCTAAAAATATATTTCAAAAAAAATTGAAGGATTCAAGGAATGACTGACTATTCCGGCACCTGAAGAGGTGAGCATAGAACCCAGTGAGCTTACTCAAATTGAAATGGCGGCAGGAATATTAATGCTCTACAAAACACTTAAAAAAACATTAGCAAAAATACGCAGCACACCGTTCCATCCACAGTGGTTTGTCTACCGCAATGAACATTGGCACCATAGTCAAATTGGCAAGCAAGTAGCGGGAACTGTACTAGATATAGGTTGTGCTGATCAATACATTAAAACTTATATTCAAGCCAATCATAACTACATTGGGCTAGACTACTATCAAACCGCTGTCCATTGGTATGCCACGCAACCGCATGTCTATGGTGACGCGCAAGCCTTGCCTTTTGCAGATAACAGCATGGATGCCGTATTGTTACTAGATGTGCTTGAACATTTACCGCGCCCAGAAGACTGTATCGGCGAAATTGCGCGGGTGCTTAAGCCAAGCGGCACATTTGTGTTACAAGTTCCCTTTATTTATCCACTTCACGATGCCCCACTAGATTTTCATCGCTGGACTCAACATGGACTACAAAAAATAGTCCAAAAATACGGCTTTATCATTCGTCAACAAATACAGATAGGTAAACCCTTGGAAACGGCAGGATTGTTACTCAATATTGCTATCAGTAAAACGATACTCAATTGGTTACAACAAAAAAATCCAGCACTTATTTTAGGTATTTTAGCCCCCGTCGTCGTTTTGAGTGTCAACCTATTGTGTTGGCTATTCAGCCTTATCAGTCCAATGGATGATATAATGCCATATAGTTACCGATTGGTGTTGGAAAAACAATAAACTTTATGATCGATGAAAATAATGGTGCCGAATCGACAGTAAAAAAGCAAAAAACGTCATGGCATCGGTTACTGGCGAGATTGCTAGAGATCGTTCTGTCGGAGGTTGAGATTGACGTCCAACCAAATGTGAGTGTTATGACGGAACCGCCAGAGGCTGATATTTTGTTACTGAGACGAAAAACACCTCAGTGGACAGCGGCTCAACGCGCCCGTTTGCCAGATGGCATTAGGGATACTGATGCTTCTCATATTTTGATAGAATTCAAATAGACACAA
>JSZA02000103.1 GCA_000785145.2 Candidatus Thiomargarita nelsonii | reverse complement strand
TGAGACTGAGCCTAAACCGGCAAGGATGGCTTTGAGGGCTAAACTATAACTGGTTTGATAAGCCTTTTCAATTTCAAAGCTTGAGCCATCAATATATTTTTCGGCAGCCTCAGCGACTTCGCTTATTGAGGTTGGATCGGCTAGTTTGACGGTTTTTAAAAGAGTGATGAGTCCTTTTTTTATCAGTGATGACATAAATTTTATTTTAAGTTGTCGAGGTAGCACAAAATTGTCTACCCTTGTTTATATATAATAATAGACTCAATCAAAAATTTTTCAAATATTTTTTATTTTTTGTTTCGGGAATGGAGCGTAGCGGATTTCCCGAAACAACATTCTAAGTCAAAACCTTAAAAAATAACTACACGGATTGCATTTAAAAATGGATAAGTCAAAACAAAAAAACTCAAGCAAAAAATTTCAATGGTGAGTACAATTTATTCTTAAACCGCAAAGCAATGGGTTGGTTTTGGTTTTGACTTATCCTTCGCGATCCTACGTGAGTTGTAGTTATTTATGGTTTTTCTTTTACCCGAGCCAATTTGCAAGCTAGTATATTTGGAGTGATGTTGACGTTCAGATTATTTCAAAAGCTGAGCGCGTTAATGGCGTTGAAACAATGCGGCTGGAGGAAACATCTTGCGCTCCACAACATGATAATTACCAAAACTTGGTATGGGATGACGAAGGACTAAAAATTTATCACATCAAGGATTTTGGACTCCGCAAAATTTTAGGAGTCCAAAATTTATTTTGGACGTCAATATTTTTCACAATACGCTTTGACCATTTCCACACTTTCCACAAGAACAGGTGTCATCTCCAACACTTTCCCAAAAATAGCCAACACATTGTCAGGCGTATATTCATGGGCAATCTCATTACGGAGCGTTCTACATTCGATAAAACGCTCGGCACTTTTAATCAACTCTTTCTGTTCAGCACGATTAATTCTATCCCGTAGCGTACCTCGTGACTCTAAGTCGATTTCATCAATCAAGCGGAAAATTTTTTGTAGCAAAATATCACACAATCTGCCAAAGCGACTCGTTAGGGATTCAAATCTATCAAGCTCATCAAGTGTCAGATCGTTTTTGATACCTATTTCTTGACATTTTTGCTCGGAAAAAGTGAGAACATTGACAGCATCATCCAATAATATCAATTGCTGTTTCAGCAATAGCCGCAAATCGTCGTTCATAGCATAACTCCTTGTTTTAAGGCGATTCGCACAAAAGGATCACTCGTATCCTTAGCAATCACAATATCAATTTTCTGTTCACCAATCTGTTCAAATAGCTGTATTTTAATACGTAATTTATCATCAAAATTAAGTTGTTGCGACAAGATGAGCAAATCAATATCTCCACCTTTTTTACGATTATCCACACGCGAACCAAACAAATAAATTTTAGCCTGACAATCTAATGTCTCTACGCTTTGTTTAATCGCCTTGATTTCAGATTCACTTAGGCGTACTGAGGTTTCCATAATTACCCCCCTATTTTCACCGTCATACACCCCTGACTAATTTTATTAGGCCCACCAATCGCCTCTAAAACCGTATCTCCCTGACGGGCGGCGGGTAGATTATTGATTAAGACCGTTTTGCTACCATTAATGACCACACCCGGGCCATGCGGTGGAATCGGATAGGGCGTCGTACAGATATGAATGTCCGCGCCCATCGACATGCTACTAATTGTACTGCCCATACTGGCTAAGCATGCCGCTTTGACGGCGGGAAAGGCGGGGGTGCCTGAAGCGGCTTTTGTGGCCGCCTTAGCCACTTTAATTGCCGTATCTGAAACTTTTTTGGCGGTTTTCAACGCGGCGGCTGAGGCCGCAGGTACGCCCTTCCAAGCTGGTTTATATCCAATCAAAATATTTGGACTGGTCGGTACGCCGGTTAAAACAGGGGGTAATGGGTGACTTACCGGATCAGCCAGGCGGGCGGCGGGTTTTCCAGACATGTTAACCTCCATCAAATAAATAAAAATTCGAATGAAAATCAAGAAGAAATGTTAAAACAGAATTTTGGAGTCCAAAATTTATTTTGGACGAGGGATTGACCTCATAATAAATACAATGATTTAGAATTATGGGGCGTTCAATAATCGCTGATTAGCTGTTAGCAGATTCAGATGATTGAATTGCGAAAAATCGGCATCATGCGTTACCAAGATGAAATCATTGGCGAGACAAATTTCAGCAATCAATTGATCATTATAATCTGCTGTGCCTTGTGCGTATTCATCCAGAATATCCATGAGACTAAGCAAAGGCAAATCACACCGTTTGCATAATCTCACAATTCTTTTCGCGTTATTCGCAATATCTTGGGCAACTGACTTAAAATCAGGACTTTTACGAAATCTTTTAAAAGTCGGGTAAGTATTTGCAAAACGTTGCCTGTACTCAAGCCTTGCATAAGTATTAATAAACTCTGACAATACCAGAGCGTCTATAAATAAGTGACTCTGAGCGTTGCGTATTTTTTGTAAGGCCCTTGCATAAGTTGACGAAAATTTGACATCTTGCTGGCTTAACAAAGGGCCGTAAATATAAAGCCAGATATTCGCATCAAAAAACAACCGATCATCGTCGCTAAAAGTATAAGTGCGAATGTCTTGTTTACGCATCAAAGTCTCCCAATACTTCCCGACTGGCTTGCTCAAATGGAACGGGGTTCTTAAAATACTCCTTAGCCCGCTCAACAACACGCTTCAGCAAAGCTAAATCGTCCTGATTAGCCTTTGTGACTCTTAACTTGGCTTTGAGTTTTTCTTCAGAAAATTCACCATACAGTTGACCAATCGCTGAATTGAGGAATCTGGAAGTTAAATCTTCAATACCCCCTAAAAAAATTGTTACCGACTTTTCTGCACGTAAGGCTTCCGCAATCACCTGAAAAACTTTTTCACCGTCTTCAGGATTGATACAACTAGGACTCCCTACAATGTCGGTAATCTTGACTTCTAGTGTTGACATGCGAGCTTACTCCATATTTTAAAATATATCATTGGGATTAATGTCAGATTTTAAACGATATGACTTTGTATCAGCCGTATTGATTTCTATCAATACTACAGTACCAGGAAAGGAAGAGTCAAAATGTTTCATAGTCACTTGCCCATTCTTGAGTTCCCAATATCCAGCATCTGATACAATCACAATCATCCCCTCGTTATGTATAATAAATTCTTTGAGCAATTTTAAACCCAATCCACCTGGTTTTTTACCCTTGCGCGTAGTATTATGAGCCTGCATAGCCCAATGAATTGCTTTTTCAGGTTCAAGCGTTAGATTGATTTTTTTTATTATATTTTCCTTGATGCCAATACCAAAGTCAGTGAGGCAAAAATATAACCGCTTTTTTTTTTGAAAAAATTGTCCACAAGAAAATACGTCTCGCTGGGTTTCGGCATGTTCAACAGCATTCAAGTATATTTCATACAAGCTTCTCCTAAAATATTTTAATAATATTGGTGTCATATCAGGCAACCCTCTACTATTTTGTGAAAAGTATTTAGTAATATAATCTTTAAAGTCATCTGATTTTTTGATGTTATGGCCTTTAAATTCAATGGTTGTCTCATAAATATCTACCGTTCTATCTTGACCAAATAAAGATAGGAAACCATTTTTGCTTAAAAAAGACCGAACTTTAGGTGCTATCTGGTCTAATTCTGTATAAATACTTAAGCCTTTATAATTTTTGTAATATTTCAATAATCCCCCCAAACAAGCACATATATGGCCTTCAAACCAAGTGATCTGAGACATATCAAAAAAAAAATTTTTCTGATCCTCTTCAATTGCGGATTCTAAGGCATCTTTTAATCTCAATAATTTCTGGAAACCATCATAGCTTGTGGGAATATTTGTCAAGATAAATTGTTTCATAAGTCAACCTCATGTTTAAAACACCAGCCAGCGTAGGGTGCGTCCTACGCACAAAATTAATGGTGCGTGGGACGCACCCTACGCTGGCTTCGTTTCATGCTTCAGTACTTAGGTTTGCAAACGGCGCTTTTATTTTTTCTTTAATAGAATTGTAAATCCGGCTTGCTCAAAATGATGAACAGTCGTAAATATTTCATGAATCCCCATTCTTTATCCGCCACTTTTTAATTCAAATCCTTTTTTTAGGATAACTTCATCTATGTCAATGCAATTCCATTTGTTTGATTGTCTGATAGCTTCAATAAATTTTATAGCAACCGGCTTTAAAGCGACAGAACTGAAGCTATTCCCAAGCAAAATCGCACTGGTCGTTACCAAGTGTCTATTGGTTTGTTTTAATTCTTCTCTTATTCTAAGAGCTGGCAAATGAAAAGCGTCACGTTTATTTCCAAGAGCAATTAATGCAGAAGTATCAACAAATATGGGTTTCATGATTTTTTAGGTGTCCCGTACAAATAATAATCGTGATTTTGGGCAAAATCTTTAATACCGGTATCAACTGAAATTTTTTCAATATCAAGCTTATCCCATGAATCATATTCAGATTTCATTTCAAAAGACACGTTTTCCTTTATAAAAATTTGCTCTATCCTCTCAATTAACAGAGCCGTTTTTTCACTTGGCCAAATATTAAGAAAAACATAAAAGAAGTCCAAGATAAATCTTGGACTCCAACCGACTACTAATTAATTCTCTGATCTAAATCCCCACTCGCATAGCGATCAGCCATTTTCTCTAAAGAAACTGCCTGGATTTTGGAAGCCATACCAGCACAACCAAATGCTTCATAACGTGCTTTACAAATACCCATCATACCTTTAGTCGCTTCTTTCAGGAATTTGCGTGGATCAAAAACGGAGGGTTTCTCTTGTAAGAATTTACGGACAGCTCCAGTGGATGCCATACGCAAGTCAGTGTCAATGTTGACTTTATGCACTCCATGTTTGAGACCTTCGACGATTTCCTCAACAGGCACGCCATAGGTTTGTCCCATGTCTCCACCATAATTGTTGATTATCGCCAGCCATTCTTGTGGCACAGATGAGGAGCCGTGCATGACTAAATGGGTGTCGGGAATGCGGGCATGAATTTCTTTAATACGATCAATCGCCAAAATATCTCCCGTCGGCGGACGTGTGAATTTATAAGCACCATGACTGGTACCAATAGCGATAGCGAGAGCATCAACGCCCGTTTGCTTAACAAAATCAGCCGCTTGTTCTGGATCCGTTAATAATTGTTCACGGGACAATTTACCTTCAGCACCCGAGCCATCTTCTTTACCTGCTATACCGCTTTCTAATGAGCCTAAACAACCCAATTCACCTTCAACAGATACCCCACCAGCATGTGCCATCCGAACAACTTGCTGAGTGACATCGACATTGTATTCAAAACTTGAAGGGGTTTTCATATCAGACATTAATGAGCCATCCATCATCACCGAGCTAAAGCCACTTTGTATGGAACGCAAACAGACGGCAGGCTCTGAGCCATGATCTTGGTGCATGACAATTGGAATATGTGGATACGTTTCTACTGCCGCCGAAATCAAGTGACGTAAAAACGCTTCACCTGCATAAGCACGCGCCCCTGCTGAGCCTTGCATAATCACCGGACTATTGGTTTCGTCTGCCGCTTGCATGATGGCATGGACTTGTTCCATATTGTTGACGTTAAATGCAGGCAGTCCATAACTATTTTCTGCGGCATGATCGAGCAGTTGACGCATGGAAATAAGCATAAAATTCTCCTAAATATATATTAAAGTAAAAAATAAAATAATTGAGGGTGTTTCGGGAAATCGTCCCTCATTCCCGAAACAACGAAAAATTGAGGGTGTTTCGGGAAATCGTCCCTCATTCCCGAAACAACGAAAAATTCGTTGTATCGGGAATTTCGCTCCGCGGATTTCCCGATACGAAGTCAAATGTTGGGTTTTGTTTCGGGAAATCCGCTCCATTCCCGAAACAACTGATCAGGGTGTTTCGGGAATGAGGGACGATTTCCCGAAACTAAATAAAATTTATTTTAGATTGCCAACGCAAACGATTTTCATCAAATTCGTTCCGCCTGAAATACCTTTTAAATCACCCTTAGTAATAATGACTAAATCGCCTTCACTAATAGCCGCACGCTCTAACAATTCGTTAATCATAACTTGGTTAGCTTGTAAACTATTCATATTATAAAGTTCATCAATTTCAACAGGATAAACGCCCCTATATAAAGTCACTTTACTGCGGGTACTGGCATGACGCGATAAGGCAAAAATAGGTATGCCTGAATTAATGCGCGACATCCACAATGGCGTTGAACCGGATTCCGTATGAGCCACAATTGCGCTAATGTTTAAATGATTAGCTGCGTACATACTTGCCATCGCAACCGCTTCATCAATACGCCCAAATTGATGTTCTAGGCGATGATGCGATTTCCGTACCATAGGATCTTTTTCGGCTTCGCAACACACTCTATCCATTGCAATCACGGCTTTGTCGGGATATTGTCCCGCCGCCGTTTCCCCTGACAGCATCACCGCGTCGGTGCCATCAAAAACCGCATTAGCCACATCAGATACTTCGGCACGAGTCGGAATCGGATTTTCTATCATGGATTCCATCATTTGCGTTGCCGTAATGACGACAGTGTTTAAGTCACGCGCCTTTTTAATCAGTCGCTTTTGGGCGAGTGGCAGATGGGCATCGCCAATTTCTACGCCTAAATCGCCGCGTGCGACCATGATGGCATCGGATGCTTTGATAATTTCTTCATGCTTATCAAGTGCTTCAGCGCGTTCAATTTTAGCAATAATCCCAGCTTTACCGCCGGCGGCTTGTAATAATTCACGGGCTTCGTGAATATCCTCAGCACTGCGGGGAAAGGAGACGGCTAAATAGTCTACTTGCATAGCAGCGGCTGTGGCAATATCGGCGCGATCTTTATGAGTTAAAGCATCGGCTGATAGCCCTCCGCCTTCACGATTAATGCCTTTGTGGTTAGACAATTTACCACCGACGATCACTTTACAACTGATTTGGGTATCACCAACCTGTTTAACCTTTAAAACAATGCGTCCATCATCCAAGAGTAAAGTGTCACCACTTTGCACATCCTTGGGCAATTGTTTATAAGTGATACCAACACATTGTTGATTACCAGCATCACTCGGACAAGTGGCATCAAGGACAAATTGATCACCTTCATTCAAGATGATTTTACCTTGACTAAATCCTTCAATACGAATTTTAGGGCCTTGCAAATCCACAATCACCCCAATCGGGCACCCATAAGCATTAGCGCACTTACGCACTGCTTCTAAGCGTTGCTGATGAACTTTAGGGGTTTCATGGGAAAAATTCAGGCGCACAACATCAACGCCAGCTTGGATAATTTTATCCAACATTTTGGGATCATCAGTAGATGGTCCTAATGTGGCGATGATTTTAGTTCTTCTTAGCATCTGGTTTTCCTTAAGATTGCCCACGCTCCTCCAGAATAGCAACAGCCGGCAATTTTTTGCCTTCTAAAAATTCTAAAAACGCGCCACCACCGGTTGATATATATGACACTTTATCAGTAACAGCATATTTATCCACAGCGGCTAAGGTATCTCCTCCGCCAGCAATGGAAAACGCGCTACTTTCAGCAATCGCCTCTGCCATCGCCTTAGTGGCTGCTCCAAATTGGTCATGTTCAAACACACCCACCGGACCATTCCAAACAATAGTGCCTGCCGTTTTGAGAATTTCTGCAAACTGAGCCGAGGTTTGGGGGCCTACGTCAAAAATCATTTCATTATCAGTCACTTCATTAACGGCTTTAAGCGTGGCGGGGGCATCCGCTTGCTCAAAGGGACTGGTAGAACTGACCACAACATCAGTTGGCACGGGAATATCGCCGCCCCGTGACTGTGCTGCTGCGGTGAGTTTTTTAGCTTCATCTATTAAATCTTTTTCATACAAGGACTTGCCCACATTGTGACCCGCCGCTGCAACAAAGGTATTGGCAATCCCTCCCCCAACAATGAGTTGATCGACCACTTTAGAGAGAGACTCAAGCACTGTCAGCTTGGTAGAGACTTTGGCACCGCCGACAATGGCAACCATCGGGCGGGCGGGATTATCTAAGGCTTTGCCCAGTGCGTCTAACTCTCCAGCTAACAAGGGGCCAGCACATGCAACGGGGGCGTATTTGGCAACGCCATGTGTAGAGGCTTGTGCGCGATGTGCGGTGCCAAAGGCATCCATCACGTAGATATCACACAAGGCGGCCATTTTTTTGGACAATTCATCATCATTCTTTTTTTCGCCCTTATTAAAGCGGACGTTTTCACAGAGTACGACTTCACCAGCAGCTACATCTAGCCCATCTAACCAATTTTTGACCAATTTCACGGGTTTACCCAGCAATTTTTCCAAATGCTCGGCAACGGGTGCCATAGAGGCGGCGGGATCAAATTGGCCTTCTTTTGGGCGCCCTAAGTGAGACATCAATATGACTTTAGCACCGGCATCGAGGGCTTGTTTGATGGTGGGTAATGAGGCTTTAATCCGAAGATCGCTGGCCACTTTGCCATCCTTGAGTGGCACATTTAAGTCCTCACGAATGAGAACCCGTTTTTCCGCGAGATCTAAATCGGTCATTTTGATAATGGGCATATCAACTCTCCTTATTTGATTTTGGCTTCTTTGTATTCGACATGTTTGCGTACCACAGGGTCGTATTTTTTTAATACGAGTTTATCGGGCGTACTACGCTTATTCTTGGTTGTCGTATAAAAGTGGCCTGTTTTGGCTGATGAGACTAATTTAATTTTGTCACGCATAACTATACTCCTGCAATGGTATATGAGTTTTAGGAGTCCAAACTTTAGTTTGGACGTGTTGTAGGATAGCAAATCTTAATCCATTTTTAAAGAGACGTCCAAGATAAATCTTGGACTCCTATCATCTGATTAAGCTTAGCAAAGAATTGATGCACATCTTTATGGATTTCATCGGCTGTCATACAGGCTGCCACCGTACTGCGTGTGAGTTTGAGTTGAAAGTTGTTTTGCAAACCTTGAAAAAGACAATCCTGTTTTTTGAATAACAGTTTTTTGCCATCAACAACTTGGAAAATATTGGCCTTGACATGCAGCCAAGTTTGATTAGGTGGCAACATGAGATTTTCTCCCGCAAAAAAATCCTGAATGAATGTTTCAATGGCTTTTTCCCCCTGAGGCGTTTTTTGCCTAGCAGCACGTATCCACGCCTCTGGCACTAATAAATAATTGTCAATGTTTTTACGTTGCCATTCACACAAGACGGGATTATCCGGCGGTGCATGAAAACTATCTTCATCATCATAATCAAATAGCACTAAACGTTTAGCATGTGGGATAATTTGTCGGACGCCAGCAAAATGGCGTTGTGCATCATTTAACATTTGCTGTTTAGGTCCACCACCCATGATATGAAAACAGACTTTTCTAAAACTTTCTTCTGTATTCAATACTTTAGACCAATTATACAGCAAACGCTCATCGTCTTCGCCTTCCACATATAACACCACAGGCGAGTCAACCAGCTTTGTCACTTCTAAATTAGACACATCAGCCATTGCTGTTAAAATCGCAGGGGAGGATTGAACTCTTTGCGGTTTTTTTTGATTCAGCAATGAGATTATCTGACTTACCTCAACACCTCTAATCAATTCTTCCGCATGAGTCGCAATTAAAAATTGGGTATTTCTTTCCTGTGATTTGTCATGGAAAAATTTAAAATATTCCAAAACCACCCGCTGCAAATTAGCGTGCAAATGGGCATCAGGTTCATCTAAGAGAATTGTTGTGGGTTGATAGCCATACAGAAAACCTATCAATGTTAAGGTTTGATGAAACCCACTGCCCCCTGCAATAATATCGTAAGATTTTTTCCCTTGCTTATATTCACAGACAATTTGTGTATCAACACCTTTTTCATATTGAGGGGGTTTCAGTTCAACAGAAAACCATTCTTTCACGACTTGCTGAATTTCTTGCCAATCTTGGGGATTCACTCTCAAGAGTAAATTTCTGAGAACACTCCCCGGTTGTGCTTTGCCGACTTGTTTACGTAAGGGTGCTTCATCGCGCCATTCTTCATGTTCTTCAAGTCCAGAAAAAGGTGGTACATAAGTAACTATTGGCAATAATTTTTCTAATTGTTGAAAATTTTCCCAGCCGCTCGCTGGTATTGCATAGATTGTTTGGGGAGAGGCATAACGCAAATTGACCGCAAAGCTATAAGATTTGCCATTATGCGCTCTCCAAGTCACTTTAATTTCAATTAAGATACGTTCTTGTTTTTTCGAGCCATTTTTTGTGGGATAATGGCGCTCTGTGCGTTCTTTCCACAGTAGATTGAATTGTGGTATGGGTAAAGCAGTGAAATTGGGCAAAACCACTTGTATGCTTTTTTTATCTCGGCGTTTTGCGCGACGAAATTCCTCAATACAAAATTGCCAAATGGCTAAGGCTTGTAGAATGGTACTTTTACCACTGTTGTTGCGCCCCACGAGTAAGTCAAAATGAGAAAATTCATACGTTTGTTCAGAAATGCTCTTAAAATTGCGTAGTGTCAACTCGGTAATCAATCTTGGACTCCTATCATGTAAGTACTGAACCATGAATTTTAATGTATTTTGGAGTCCAAAGCTTTAGCTTTGGAAACCCACGTCCTTACGCTGCCGCTTTGGACTCCAAAATCTCCGATAATTAGCTTCGCTGACTTCGTATCATGATTCTTTATGTACTAAAGTCGATATTAAGTCGTTAAGTGTCAATTGGCAGGCTCGACGGTCATCAAAATGTATTTTTGCACACATATTTCATTAGCAAAAGCACAAATTGTTTTTAGCACTTGCAATCCGGTGGTTTTTTCGTCCCAAGATTGCTTTAATTCAACCCGTGCTGATTCAACTCCGTGAAAATGGAGCAAGTCGTTAATATTGATTGGTAGGCTGGATGTCATTTTTTTTTATGGCTCTAAGGGCAACCATAAAGGATTGCCTTCCGAGGCAAAAGTTTTCGCTGCGCGAAAACTTTTGCCTCGGAAACATAAAATGCGGTCCTCTGTAGGGGCAATCCCTTGTGGTTGCCCTTGATCCCTCCTTGCGTCGGGACAGGCTTAATGGCTCCTGACTTACAAATATTTTATATAATATTATCATTAATTATGAATGTCAAGAAAGTGTTTTTGTCTGGCGTTGTACTATAATTATTATTATAATCTGTGAATCTATCTAAAATTATCAATCAAAATGGCATTGGTACTTATAAAACAATGCCATTAAGTTCAGCAAAATTCCAACCATGGTAGGGTGGATATCGCTGCGCGTATCCACCTGATTAATAGATAAGTTTTGGTGGATACGCTATCGCTTAATCCACCCTACATGCTCGGCACGATATGGCATTGGTACTTATAAAAAGGACAACAATATGCGTTATTATTTTTCCCACATTTTCAGCTTAATTTTATTAATCAGCGCCCTGACACCAGCCCACGCTGCCCGCCACGCGGTAGTGATTGGCAATGGGGACTACATACAAAAAAGTGCCTTCGCTGGATAATCCCGTGAATGATGCGAAAGATATGGCAGCGGTTCTCAAAAGCTTAGGCTTTGAAGTGATCTTAAAAGTTAACGCCAGCAAAAAAACGATGAAAAACGCAGTACGTGAATTTGGGCAACGTTTGCAGAGTGGCGATGTGGCATTGTTTGGTCATTCTGGATGCGTGTCGGGATAATCCCTTCCAAAGCAATATCAAGAATTTAAAAAAATGTTTAGCCGAAATCAAAGGTGATATGGGTTTTTTGATTGCTTATGCGACTGCCCCAGATATGCCATCTTATGGTAATAGCAAAAAGCGCAATAGCATTTATACTGCTTATTTGTTGAGTGCTTTGCGTGATAAAAAGAAAGTATCTATGAGCGTCCTTGATTTGCTGACGGTAGTGACAAACCAAGTGGTGGCAAAAACTCAAAAGACTCAAGTGCCTTGGTACTCTACTTCTTTGACGGAGCGGTTTTGTTTTGTGGACTGTGGTCATTGGTGTCCTGAATGTCCGCAACTGTTGCGGGGGTGTGAAAAACATTTTCAAGCCAATCGTTTAACAATTGCCGCTTCATGCTATAAAGATGTGTTGGAAAAAGAGCCAAGCAATACCGAAGGATACTTATCTGTGGCTCAGTGCTTGGTTAGTGGTATTTTGGCTATTAACGGTGTGGCTAGGAGATATGGATGAAGATTGGGTGGGCGGCGTGGCGGTCGTCGTGGCGGTCGTAGAAAATAGTTTAGAAACATACCTCCCCTCTTTATTAGCCCGCCTAGCTTTCCTGCTGCTGCCGCTTCTTGCCGCCCACCTCTTTTTGATTTGGTTCAGCTTTTTGGGTGGCGGCAGTTTGCCTAAGTGAAAAAACGACACATAATTTTTAGGCTTAACGATTCGTTACGTGTTTACCAAATCCCCGTACCACTAAAAACCTTGAATCGCGGATTTTACGGATGACACAGATTACGCGGATTTAAAATCAAAGTCAAAAGATCAGATATGAGTATTTTTAGGTTTTTAATCTGTGTCATCCGTAAAATCCGCGATTCAATGGTTTTTTTCAGAATCTTGTTGTGAACTTCCATGTTTTTCCTACAGCTAACGACAAAGCTCACAGGCGGCAATGGAGCTGAATTGCCATCTGGAGCAGCGTCTGGTTAGCTCTTTTCTTTTGTGTCGATAACTTCAAAATTAATTCCACTCAAGATCGTTCTTAATTCGTCAATGACTAAATCTACCCTATTTTCAATGAACTGATCCAAGGCATCAGCAGGCATACTTTCCAGTCTAGCCCATTCTAAGAGCTTATCAGGAAGAATGTGTGACTTGATGGCATTTTCAAAATCAGAGTTACTATCATAGTCACGAATATATTTGAGTGGGTTTTTGTCGCTGATTTCTCGATTGGTTATCTGTGTAAGATATGCGATATTCATCAAGCTATTATTATTCAGCTTATTAGCCCCTGGATTCTGTGCAATGAAATGGGTCGGAAATATATGATGAAGATTGGGCTTGTCTGTAGAGAAAAAGAAATTATCTACAATTACATTCCTGTCGGTATATTTCCAGTCTTTGGGTTTTTTTGTTGCGTATAGGGAAAGGATAGCCCTTGATAAACGTCCCTTTGAGCTATACGACGAATTTCGCAAAGTCTCCTTATCTATTAGGAAGCGGGCAAAACTAATTTCTCCGGACTGCTTACCAAGGAATTCTATATGTGAGTTAATATCGCCCGTATTGTGGAGTAAATCATCATTATGAAAACTATGGAACCAAAAGTATTTTTTTAGAAAATTGTAGTCTGGGTTGTCGTTGTTAAAGAAGTACGATGCAATAGTCAGATAAAAGTATCTGTAGGGTATTAACTGAGGACCTTTTAGGTAAAGAGTATTTTCAAAAAAATCAAATGTTTTATTTATGGCCTTCTTTGCCGGCTCCCATATTTCTTCAATTTGTTCTGTTCTTATATTATTGAGGTAACGTGGGGTGATATTCCATATGCCTGAGTTTTCGATATTCTCTCGAATTAAGATGGCAATGATTTGAAGGTAATCAAATTCGCCAATTTGCAGAAAGTTGCTATTATTTATCTTTCTGAAATCCTCAATATACTCCCTGAGATAGAACCCAGATACCCCATCTGATTCTGCTCGGAATGTTTTTGCGACGACAATATCGAATATATCAAGCGGCTTGCCAGCTTGGTTAATTCTCTCAAATATCTGACATACTTCTGAAACTTGAATACCCTTCAACTCGATAAATGACAACCTGTAATTATCAAGAACTTGTTTAAGCCTTCTCAACTGCTCTCTGATTGGGTGGTCAAAATCCTTATAGTCATCATACTCACTTTCAACCAAGGCACGCTCAACAGAACCAAAACTATTTTTTATATTTAATAGCTTAACTATGAGTCCAGCTTTATATTTTTTGTTTCTACCTGTATTTCTCTTAAATTTACCGCTTTTGTCGTCAATTTCATCCCAATACAAAAATCTTTTCTTGTAGCTGTCATCATCTGTTTCCGTTTCATCTTCAACGGTTAAGTCAATATATACTGACGGCTCAAAGCCGTCTTTTCCTTCAATGCTGCCACCATATAATGAAGTTAATAATGATGTTGTCCTTTGTTGACCATCAAGGATATATTGATACTGACTTCGATTCAATATGCCTTCAGATATTTTGTGCCCACCAATTTCTCTGTGATTTTGCAACTTAATATCCGTTTTCCATACTAGGATGCTACCGAGCGGATAGAATTTATAGATACTATCCCATAACTTTTTAACATTTTCTTCTTCCCATACAAACTCTCTCTGGAAAGTTGGAATTTGGTAATCAAGGTTCTCCAACTCATCAAGGTATGTGGTGATTCCCTTGTCTGTTGGTCGTATTCGATCAGTAAAATTCATTTGTACTCCATTCGGTGCTTTTGAGAGCTAACTCTATTATTATTCATAAACCTCAGAGGTTTTCAAAACCTCTGAGGTTTTGGGCACTATATTTTCACGCTATGCCCTTATTTTTTCTTGGGTTCTTTGAGAGTGCCACCAACAATCTTTTCGCAAGTGCCTTCAGGGACATAAATCCATTCTTCAGGATCAGCATCTGTTGCTGCCACACCACCGCAAGCATGTTTGCTGGTTCCACAATCATTCATACCAGCCTTGACGATACCTGCACATTTTTCAAATCCCGCCTTTCCAGCAAAAGCGTTTGTGCTTAAACCCAGTGCCAGTACACTAACCAATGCAGAGTTGACTATTGTTTTCGCATTTTTCATATTTATTTCTCCTAATATTTCAATCCCAAAAAAATTTTGGTTGTTCATCATAGTTGAGTTGAGACTCATAAGTCAACCAGAAGGCAACTCGAAAATAATAATATACCAGTCAGGGCAACCATAAAGGATTGCCCCTACAATATTCATACGACATGTTTCCGAGGCAAAAGTTTTCGCGCAGCGAAAACTTTTGCCTCGGAAGGCAATCCCTTGTGGTTGCCCTTGCTATATTATTACTTGCTTTGAAGACTTTGCTTATGTTGTTGCGCCAATTTAACATAATGATTGGCTGAATATTCAAAATATGCTTTTTCGCTCTCACTCAACGGGCGTATCTTTTTCGCTGGATTGCCAAGCCACAAATGGCCACCTTCTAACACTTTACCCGGTGGAACGAGACTGCCTGCGCCCAACAATGTATAAGGCTGTAACACGGCTCCATCGAGCACAATAGCACCGATGCCGACGAGGCAATGATGTTCTATGGTACAGGCATGTAGGTTAGCTTGATGACCAACAGTGACTGCTTCGCCTATCAAGAGTGACAGCCCACCCGGACAATATTCATTATCGTGGCTGACGTGCAGCACGCTATTGTCTTGCACATTGGTACGTGCGCCAATACTAATACTCTCTACGTCGCCACGGGCTACCACCATCGGCCATAGTGAGGACTGTTCTGCCATCGTCACTTGCCCGATGATAAGTGCCATGGGATCAATATAGGCACTCTCAGCAATTTTCGGTGAATGACCGAGATATTCGCGGATTGACATTTATTAATTACTCCCAGGGTTCGTTGTACAACCACTTGCATTGCTACAACCAGAACATTTCGATTTGAATGCCACAGTGTTAGGATTATATTTTTTAATCCAAATCTGAAATAGTGCCCAAGCTGAACAAATAGCTACCAAACTAATAATGGCCAAAAGATAATCAAGCATTAATTGCTCCTATAGTTAAGCAAAATTCCATACCTGTAGGGTGGATTAAGCGGAGCGTATCCACCTGATTAATCTATAAGTTTTGGTGGATACGCTATCGCTTAATCCACCCTACATGCTCGGCACTCTGAGCAGCCGTCCAAGATAAATCTTGGACTCCTAGTACTTTGTCAAGCTTAAATTTACGGGTAATGTAGGGTGCGTCCTACGCACCTTCCAAAGCTTGGTGCGTGGGACGCACCCTACAAAAGAAGATTGACAAGGTACTAGCCGATATTAAGCACTAAACAAGCCCGCAAATCCCATAAAAGCCATCGAAAGAATACCGGCAATAATGAGACTCATAGCAGTCCCTTTCATCAGGGAAGGTACATTTGACAATTCGTTTTCTTCACGCAATCCCGCCATCAGTACCAGTGCCAAGGTAAAACCGCCACCCGCACCCAAAGCAAAAATCACGCCCTCCACCAGCCCATAACCGCGATTAGTCGCAAAAATGGCAAAGCCAAGAATGGCACAATTGGTCGTAATCAATGGTAGAAAAATACCCAGGGCGCGAAACAACGCCGGACTCATTTTTTTGATAACCATTTCAACAAATTGCACCGTACTGGCTACCACCACAATAAAGGTAATCAGGCGTAAATAGGGGGCATGTATCAATATATAGGTATTCAGAAACCAAGTACAAAGTGCCGTAATCAGCATCACAAAGGTACTCGCCAATCCCAGCCGAAATGCAGTTTCCAGCTTGCCCGATACCCCAAAAAAGGGACAAAGTCCGAGAAAGTAAGAAAATACAAAATTATTGACCAGTAAGGAGCTGATAAAAATCCAAATGAGATTATCCATAGATTATTTATTACCCAATTTGATTATTCATTGATAACTGTGTACTGACAATGGAGTCTTTCTTTTCTTTGAGCCAGTTGAAAAAAAGCAAGATTAGCCCAAGCATAATAAATCCACCCGGCGGTAACAGCATTATAATCCAAGGTTCAAAATGGGGACCGAACAGTAAAACGCCAAACAATGTACCACTGCCTAAAATTTCTCGGACACTACCTAAGACGAACAAGGCAAATAAAAAGCCAGTGGACGTTCCCACAGCATCCGCCATCGCTAAGCCCACGCCATGTTTTGAGGCAAAGGCTTCTTGGCGCCCTAAAATCATACAATTAACCACAATCAAGGGGACAAAGGCACCCAGTTCTTTATGCACTTCGGGGATTAAAGCCAGTAAAGTATAATCGGCGACGGTGACAAAAGTGGCGATAATAATAATATAACAGGAAATGCGTACCTGTTTGGGAATGAAATTCTTAAACAGGGAAACGAGGGTACTGGAGCCGAGCAAGACAAAAAAAGTCGCCAGCCCCATAGCAATAGCGTTGATCGCTGAATTGGTGACAGCTAACATCGGGCACATGCCCAGTACTTGGACAAAAACTGGATTTTCTTTCCAGATGCCTTTAATAAATTCTTCGTAAGTGTTGGATTGTGACATATTAGTTAAGTCTTTTTTTGAGCTATCCCTTTTATCATTGGCTTGACCAGTGAAGGGGCGCCTAGCATAGAAACTTTTTCAATTTGAATTGAATTAAAGCCTGCTTGTTTTATGAGGTTTTCCGTTTGCCGGGTTAAATGACAGTTACAACCTATCCATTTCCAAAATGGTTCAACCCTTTTTTGCCAATTCAATAAATTTGGATTATCGTCTGCGGCGACATGTTCCATCAATATCAATTGTCCATTAGGTCGAAGAAGGCGTTTGAGTTCTGTTAGGGAATTTAAGGGATTCTTAACAGAGCATAAAACCAAAGTGGATACAACATAATCAAAAGATTCGTCGGGCAAATCAATTGATTCAGCGTGGTAATGAGCCATTGATATATTATCTTTATCGGATTCTTCAATTCGCTTGTTGAGGATATGGCGCATATTGGAATCCGGTTCAGTTAAAACCAGCTTATTAACGGTTTTTGGATAATATTTCAGATTGACCCCAGTTCCACTGCCTATTTCTAATACATCTCCACTGAGATTGCCCAACAGTTCTCTTCTCCACTGGCTTAAACAGTTGTCTTCCACTTTTTTTATGGCACTATCATAAAATTTTGCCATAAAATAGGAGCGGATTGATTTCATCGTTTCAGTTAATCCCTTATCATCAATCTATTTTGTGTTATCATTATATTAATAAATTTAATTAACACGTCCAAGATAAATCTTGGACTCCTGAGTGTGGCACCCTTTAAAAGTAGTTTGTTAACGGTTTCGGGAAATCCGCGCAGCGAAATTCCCGAAACAACAAATTGAAGGGTGCCCTGAGTGTGATAAATTTATTGAGGAAAATTTTTAATTTTATCATAAAAAGTTTTATTTACAGCAAAAAATTCATAATGGAAAGCAAACACAACTTAATTCACCCCATACGTTTAGGGGTAAATATAGACCACATCGCCACCGTTAGACAGGCGCGTGGCACCCGTTATCCCGATCCCGTGCAAGCCGCTATTGAGGCAGAGCAAGCGGGTGCGGATTTAATTACTTTACATTTACGTGAAGATCGTCGCCATATTCAAGAGCGCGATGTCCTTATGCTTAAAGATGTGTTGCTCACTCATATGAATTTAGAAATGGCACTGACTGATGAAATGTTGGTTTTTGCTGAACGTCTTCGCCCTCAAGATGTTTGCTTAGTACCTGAGCGGCGCGAAGAATTGACAACCGAAGGGGGGCTTGATGTTGTCAACCAAATTGAGCGCATTGCTGAAGCTTGTCAACGATTAGCGGCGGTTGGGACACGAGTTTCTTTGTTTATTGATCCCTCACATGAGCAAATTGATGCGGCAGTGCGTGTGGGGGCGCCAGCGATAGAAATTCATACCGGTCATTTTGCGGATGCCCCTGATGCTCAACTCCATCGAGAAGAATATCAACGTATTCTCACGGCTGTCAAGCATGGCATAGATGCTGATTTACAGGTGAATGCGGGGCATGGTCTCAATTATCACAATGTTGCTGATATTGCGATCATTCCTGATGTGTGCGAATTAAATATTGGTCATGCGATTGTGGCGCGTGCCTTGTTTAGCGGTTTTGCTGAAGCGGTGCGAGAAATGAAGCGTTTGATGGTTGAGGCGCGGTATTTTTTGATAAACCGTGAGGATTTTGGAGCAAAAAATTGATCGGCACTGCGTAAAGGTACGCCTTGCACTTTTGAAAAAAAAAAATAAAATAAATTAATTATTATGGGGCAAGTCTATTGAAAATAATGACTTTCAAAAGAACTCAAACAAGCTCTGAAAAAGACGCTGAAAAAGCGACAAGCAATTATGAAAAACAAGCGGACAAAAAGGCTTGGCTGGCCGCCAATCGACAAAACACGTTTGATGCTTATCAAGCGTATTTAAATGGGAATACGCTCAAAAGATACGCCATGGTGGTAAAAGCGAGGTTACAAAAAGACGAAAAGGCTTGGCAAAATGCCTGTGAACAAGATACGCCCGAGGCTTACCAAGCGTATTTAGACGGCAATACAGTCAAAGACTATGCGGTAGAGGCCCAAACTTTGCTCCAATCCTTCGCTGAACCAGAGGACGACGATTATTTGGATGGCAATATTTCTGGGCTAGATGCTCAGAGCCAATTTTTCCCTGAACAACAGGACGAGCAAAAAGATCAGACGCTCAAACCTGCGGACGAGGCGATAAAGCGGCTACAAATCTTGGTTGAACAACAACGGGAGGAAAAGGCTTGGCAAAAAGCCTGTGAGCAAAATACCATAACGTCTTACCAAATCTATTTAAAAGGTCAGACGTTCAAACAGCATGCAGAGGTGGCCATCAAGCGCCTAGAAAGCTTGCTTGGACAACAACAGGACGAAGAAGCTTGGCAAAAAACCTGTGAGCAAAATACCATAGCGTCTTACCAAACCTATTTAAAAGGTCAGACGCTCAAACAAAATGCGGACGTGGCCCAAAAGCGGCTACAAACCTTAATTAAACAACAAGAGGACAAAGAAGCTTGGCAAAAAGCTTGTGAGGAAAATACTGTACAGTCTTACCAAGTCTATTTAAAAGGTCAGACGCTCAAACAACATGCGGACGAGGCCATCAACTGCTTACAAAACTTGCTTGAACAACAACAGGCGGACGAGGTCATAAAGCAGCAACAACCACTACAGCGCTATACAGACAATGGCGATGGCTCCGTCACAGACAATCAAACGGGGTTAATCTGGCTGAAAAATGTGAATGGTTTTGGCTCGCAGGATTGGGAAACCGCTATGGAATGTGCCAGAAATCTAGCTCATGGACAATGTGGCCTGAGTGACGGCTCAAAAGCTGGCGATTGGCGATTACCAACTAAAGATGAGTGGGAGGCGATGGTGGGAACGGAGCGGGATGGTGATGTGTTTTCGGGCGTGCAATCGTCCTGGTACTGGTCGTCTACCTCCTACAAGGAGAACACGTCCCTCGCATGGTCCATGTACCTCGATACTGGCCGCCTGTACAGCTACGGCAAGAAGTTCATGTACGGCGTGTGGGCCGTGAGAGGCGGACTTTTATGACCCTTCCTTGCATTTTTTTAATGGGCCCCACCGCATCGGGCAAAACAGATTTAGCCGTCTCCTTGGTAAAACATTTACCTTGTGACATCATCAGCGTTGATTCGGCAATGATCTATCGAAAAATGGATATAGGCACCGCTAAACCCAGCCCTGATATTTTAGCCCAAGCCCCTCATCGCTTGATCGATATTCGCGATCCGGCTCAAACCTATTCAGTGGGAGATTTTTGCAGCGACGCTTTGGCAGAAATCCAAGCGATCCACTCTGCGGGTCGTATTCCCCTATTAGTGGGCGGTACTATGCTTTATTTTCACAGCCTACAACGAGGCTTATCAGAACTTCCCTCAGCCAATCCACAAGTGCGCCAACGTTTAAATCAGGAAGCGGAACAAATAGGATGGCCTGCTATGCACCAACGCTTGGCCAAAATTGATCCACAAACACGTATTCATCCCAATGACTCGCAGCGCATTCAACGGGCACTTGAAGTCTATGAAGTCTCTGGCGAAACGATGACAGCATGGTATGCTAAATCCCCCGCCCAAAGCTGGACTTATCCTACCATTAAATTAGTGATAGCCCCAACACAACGTAGCACTATACATGCTAGAATAGCGCAACGTTTTCAAGCTATGCTGGATCAAGGATTGATTGAAGAAGTCCGTGGCTTGTTTATGCGTGGCGATCTTAACCCCGATTTTCCATCCATGCGTTGCGTGGGGTATCGTCAAGTGTGGCATTATTTAGCGGGAAAATTGGATGAGGATAGTTTGCCCGAAAAGACCATTATTGCCACTCGACAATTGGCAAAACGGCAACTGACTTGGCTACGCGCTCAAACCGATGCCTACTGGTTTGATAGTCTTGAGCCAACTTTGACACAGCAGGTGTTGAAATGGCTGGAAAAAACCATAGTGTGTCTCGAAGTCCAAGATAAATCTTGGACTCCTGCGTACAAAAAAAAAAATGGAGAATAAGTTTATGAATAAAGGGCAGTCACTACAAGACCCTTTTTTAAATGCGTTACGCAAAGAGCATGTACCCGTGTCGATTTATTTAGTCAATGGCATTAAGCTACAAGGTCAAATTGAATCGTTTGACCAATTCGTGCTATTACTCAAAAATACAGTCAACCAAATGGTGTATAAACATGCCATTTCGACCATTGTCCCTGCACGTATGATCAAAATTGCATACGAGACAGATGAAGTGCCAGCGTCGAATGAGCCATCGCCAGAAGAAATAACAAATGTTTGAACGACCAGACGGTGGAGAACGTGCCATCTTAGTGTCTATGACACTGACACGTTTTGCGGAGCAGGCATCACTAGACGAATTTGTCGAATTAGCACATTCTGCGGGTGTGATAACAGCGACTAAAGTCACGGGGACACGCAATGCGCCTGATCCCCATTCTTTTGTTGGGCGCGGTAAACTAGAAGAAATTGAGGCGCTGCTACAAGAACATCAGGCTGAAGTCGTCTTGTTTAATCACGCCCTCAGTCCGGCGCAAGAGCGTAATTTGGAACGCGCTCTACAGTGTCGCGTACTGGATCGCACCGGCGTGATTTTGGATATTTTTGCCCAGCGTGCCCGCTCTTTTGAGGGTAAATTACAGGTAGAATTGGCACAACTCAAGCACTTATCCACGCGCCTAGTACGTGGATGGACTCACTTGGAGCGGCAAAAGGGCGGTATTGGTTTGCGTGGACCGGGTGAAACTCAGTTGGAAACGGATCGTCGTTTGCTCGCTGGGCGTATTGTGCGACTCGTTTTGGCCTAATTCTTGCATTCGGATGTACGGGAAGGTAAGTTAAATAAAGCCTAGATACACGATTTTTATATGTGTATAAAATTTCTTATATGGTGTGAATGGATTCGCCTCCCCAGGCAGACTGGGAGAAAGTAATGACCGGTGGTTAGATGTCTTAACTGTCAGTGCAAGGTCATCGAAGCTCATGGGAGCAAACGTTACGGATAGTCTTAAAGTTGATGGAAATTCCTTCCATATTACAAATGATAAGGTGAGTAGTTATAGCATCTTATCCTGTTGAAGGTTTCCAGGAAACTTAAAGCGTGATAATTGAGTAAGGTCGGTCATAGCGGTCGAAAGACAAAAGGTTTTTAGGGCGTATAATTTGATATGGTTACACGTCGCCTGCCCAATACACATCCGATTATAGATATTATCTAAGTCCGCAGGTATAAACATATAAGAGAAACGAGGAAAAACGATGTCAGTACGTCACTTGCTGGATTGCAAGAGGAGATGGCGGAAGCCGTCTTAGCGACAGCATCGGGTAGGATAGAGTGGGAAGCCAATGCCAGTTGAAACCGAAGGTCAGCGAAGCTAAATCGTCCTTGTGGGATACTGGATATGCTGATTCACTCTCGGTTTTGTGTTAATATTGAATTCTTATTAAGCAATGGGTATGCTCACACAGGTACTAATAACGCGAGGTTCACACCTAA
>JSZA02000100.1 GCA_000785145.2 Candidatus Thiomargarita nelsonii | reverse complement strand
GGTTAGCGGGATACGGCATTGTCCCTCCTGTTTTAAAACGATAAGTTCACCGGACATGCGTTTATGGGATTGGGATGAAATCATCTGGGGTAAAGTGCGGCGATTAGTTTTTAACTTGCAGAAACGAATTTATAAGCTTACAAAAGCAGGAAAGTACAGAAAAGCACGTAGCTTGATGTATCTATTACAACATTCGCATTATGCGTCATTACTAGGAGTCCGTAAAGTAACAACGGAGAATAAAGGTAAGAAGACTCCTGGAGTCGATAAAGTTAAAGTAACTACGCCAAGACAGAAAATGAATTTGGTAGTCGATGTACTGGACACAATACAGAAAGGTTGGGATAAGTACGAAGCGAAGCCGGCTAAGAGAATTTACATACCGAAAGCGAACGGCAAGAAAAGGCCATTGGGTATCCCTACAGTATTAGATAGAGCTATGCAGGCAGTTACTAAGTCTGCGTTGGAACCATTTTATGAGGCAAAGTTTGAAGCTGCAAGCTACGGGTTCAGACCTGGTATGGGATGTCACGATGCTATTGAAAAAATAGCAACGGTATTACTCAAAAAGCAGAGGTGGATATTAGACGCTGATATAAAAGGGTTCTTTGACAACATTGACCATAAGTTCATTGTAGAGCAGACAGACAAATATTGGAGACCGATAGTCAAGAAGTGGCTTAAAGCGGGATACATGGAGGAAAATAAATACAACCCGACTAAGAATGGAACACCACAAGGGGGAATCATATCTCCGCTCTTGGCCAATATAGCCTTAGACCAAATGGAAACCGACCTAATTGAACACTTACGTGGAATAAAAGGGTGGAAAAAGAAAATCGGCAGCACAAAAGTCAGCATAATAACTGATAAAAAGACCGGTAAGAAATACAAAGCGAGGGGCAATTTACATACCCATGTAATAAGATATGCCGATGACTTTGTAGTAATCCATGAGAAAAAAGAGGTTATAGAGGAATCCGAAAGTTTCATCAAAAAATGGCTAGGTCTAAGAGGTTTAACTTTATCCGAGGAAAAGACCAAGACAGTTCACTCAACAGAAGGTTTCGATTTTCTGGGGCATCACATTAGGCATTATGAGAACAGAGTTAAAGGTACTTATAAGATGAAGTTGCTTAATGGAACGCCCACTGAACAAAGAAAGGCAGTAGCAACGCATACACTACGAGTGGAACCAACCAAAGCAAAAATTAATGCTCACTACCAAGAAATAAGTGACATTATAGGAAAAATGAAGTCAGCAACTCCAAGAGAGTTAATCAGTATCCTGCAACCCAAAATATCAGGTTTTGCAAATTACTACAAAACGGTACACTCCAGTGAGGCGTTTGGGAGACTAGACGCGCTCATTTGGAAAAGGTTATATCAATGGGCCTTGAGGCGACACCCAAATAAAGGTAAGAAGTGGGTGGCGGATAAATACTTTTGTACTGTAAAAGATAGGAAATGGACTTTTGCGGAACTGAAAGGCAAAGGAAAGGACAGAGAGATAGTAAAATATCTCAAAGGTTACTCTAAGCATAAAGAAAGAACTGGGAGTTATGCAAAGGTCGGTTTTGATAGGTCATATTATGATGGAGATACCGCCTATTGGGCGGGACGACTATCCAATGGTTATGGGAACATCACTCCATCAAAAGCTAAATTGTTGAAAAGACAAGATGGATTATGTCCGGTATGTAAATGTGCATTAACGAATGAAGACTTACCTGAAGCTCATCACATAAAACCTCGCCAATTCGGCGGACTGTGCAAATATGAGAACCTGGTGTTAGTGCATATACATTGCCATGACAAAATCCATCGAGAACATGGGAAACAAAAGCGGAAATTGTGTAAGGGTACAAGAGAGTATGATGAGCTAGTTAAGAAAGGTGTGTTTGTATCACCTGAAGTTGAGGCAAAAATACCCCGATATAGCTAAGATGAGAAAGGGGCCTGAAATGAATAAGGGTAGCTCAAAGATACTTAGACTGGGAAATGACCCAGGGATAATAAGTAGGGACAAGGACACAGTAACGAAGGAAACCCACAGCAAGGAGGATAAGAAACAGAAAACTCCTCCTGTACGAAATCTGAAATGACCTACACGATAACGGTAGGTTGGGGATAAGCGTAGTAATTAACATTTACGAGCTTACCTTAGTAATCAGTCAGCTACGGCATTAATGTTCTTGGGCATAGCAGGCTTTGGTCTAAAAGGCCATACGCACAATTTGTAACACGTTATTGAAATATGTTACTTAGCAACATGGATGAGCTAAGCCGAGGAGCTGTATGAGTGCGAAAGTCTCACGTACAGTTTTGAAGACTGGCCTTGGGCAGTGTTCCACCCTTGGGGGTGAGTGATGTACAGGGCCAAGTTTAACAACGATAAAAGATGCAGAAGAGCGAATGCACAAAAGCATCAGTGCGCTAAAAGCAGAATTTGTTAAAATTCGTACCGGGCGAGCCCATACCAGTCTGCTCGAACATATTTTTATTCCTTATTACGGCAACGATACACCTATTAATCAAGTCGCCAATATCAATGTGCTAGATTCACGGACACTAGGCGTCACACCTTATGAAAAAACAATGGTGGCAACCGTAGAAAAGGCGATTCGGGATTCTGATTTGGGCTTAAATCCGACGAATGTTGGAAATTTGCTACGTGTACCTTTGCCACCGATGACAGAAGAGCGGCGACGTGATTTAGTCAAAGTGGTGCGCCATGAGACTGAAGGGGCACGAGTTGCCATTCGTAATATACGCCGTGATGCCAATCATGATTTCAAAGAATTGATGAAAGAGGGAGACATTTCCAAAGATGAGGCGCATCATAGTGAAGAATTGATTCAAAAGTTGACGAATAAATTCATTGGCGAAGTTGATGCCGTGTTGCACGATAAAGAAGCAGAATTAATGGAAGTTTAGCATATTTAAGGAGTCCAAGATTTATCTTGGGAATAACTGATGATTTCACCACGCCATATCGCCATCATCATGGATGGTAACGGTCGCTGGGCTAAAAAAAGGCACTTGCCGCGCAATGCCGGACATAAAGCCGGCGTAGATGCAGTACGTCGAGCGATAAAATTATGTGGAGAACACGGCATTGAGGCATTAACCTTGTTTGCCTTTAGCAGCGAAAACTGGCAACGTCCCAAACAAGAAGTCAACTTGTTGATGGAATTGTTTATGAGTGCGTTGCAACGAGAAATTAAGTCATTACATAAAAACAAGGTGCGTTTACGCTTTATTGGCGCCCGCGAAGCTTTTTCAGATAAATTGCAAAAATTGATTGCCGACGCCGAAAAATTGACTGAACACAATACCGGTTTAAATTTGAGAGTGGCAGCCAATTATGGTGGACGCTGGGACATTATTGAAGCGGCAAAAAGCATCGCTAAACAAGTCGAACAAGGTACGCTGCGAAGTGAAGATATTAACGATAGTCTCTTTGCGACACACTTATGTTTGGCAGATTTACCAGAGCCAGATTTATTTATTCGTACCAGTGGCGAAAAACGGATCAGTAATTATTTATTATGGCAATTGGCTTACACAGAATTATATTTTACTGATACTTTATGGCCTGACTTTGATAAAGAGACCTTTATGCAGGCAATAGAATTTTTTAACAACCGTCAACGTCGCTTTGGACGTACCGGTGAACAACTCAAAAAAAATGCTTAAACAACGTCTGCTCACCGCTATTATTTTAATTCCCCTCATCGTGTGGATATTATCTTTATCTACACAAATAGTCGCTTATGTTTTTATGAGTATTGTTGTGCTGGGCGCATGGGAATGGGCAGGCTTGTGTGGAATAAAGCGGAATCTTTATGCCCTTGTCGTCGCCTTAGTGCTATTAATGCTTTACTGGCTTTGGCAGCAACAATCAACCGGCGAGCTATATATTTATATTTTATTATTAGCAGGCTGTTTGTGGTGGCTATTGGCACTCTATTGGGTATTGCGTTATCAACAAGGGCAGTCTCTGGTGCCGACTTCACCGTTTATTAAAGCTTTGCTGGGTTTTTTCATTTTATTACCGGCTTGGATGGCTTTATTAATTCTGCATAAAGCGTATGGCTGGCACTCGGTCGTTTTTTTGTTAGTATTGATTTGGGCAGCCGATAGTGGCGCTTATTTTGCCGGAAGACGCTGGGGTGCCAGAAAATTAGCTGACAAAATCAGCCCAGGGAAAACTTGGGAAGGTGTGGCAGGTGCCTTGGTAATGAGTTCAGTTGTTTCGCTCGCTTATGGTCTGTCAATGCCATTGATAACATCATTTTTTTTATTCATGTTATTATGTTTGCTGACTGTGTTGGCATCGATTTTGGGAGATCTGTTGGAGAGTTTGTTTAAGCGTCAGATGAATATCAAAGATAGTGGGCAAATTTTGCCTGGTCATGGTGGCATACTTGATCGCGTTGACAGTCTGACTTCGGCAGCACCCATTTTTGTGACTGGCCTTATTTTACTCGGAAGTCTGTTTTGAAAAAAATTACCATACTAGGTGCCACTGGCACCATCGGTATCAATACGCTCGATGTTATTAAACGGCATTCAGATGAATTTGAAGTAGTCGCGCTGACAGGACATCGACAGATTGATCGTTTAGCGGCCCTCTGTTTCGAATGGTCGCCCCGCTACGCGGTGATGGCCGATTCGGACGCGGCGGCGCAACTTGAACAACGTTTGAAAAATACCCCTGTGCAAGTTTTAAGCGGCACGTCGAGTCTCAGTCAAGTAGCGAGTTTGCCTGAAGTCGATATAGTGATGGCAGCGATAGTGGGTGCCGCAGGTTTATTGCCCACCTTAGCCGCCGCTCAAGCGGGGAAACGTGTTTTATTGGCTAATAAAGAGGCTTTGGTGATGTCAGGGCAATTGTTTATGGATGCCGTGCGCGAACATGGGGCTGAATTGTTACCGATTGATAGCGAACATAATGCTGTTTTTCAATGTATGCCCCCCTCTGCTGCGGGTATCAGCCGTATATTGCTAACCGCATCTGGCGGGCCTTTTCGCAGCTATCCGATTGAACAATTGCATGATGTCACCCCAGATCAAGCTTGTGCCCACCCAAATTGGAATATGGGGCGCAAAATTTCGGTGGATTCGGCCACGATGATGAATAAAGGTTTGGAAATCATTGAGGCATGTTGGTTATTTTCCGCGCCACCGGAGCAGATAGATGTGGTATTACATCCACAAAGTGTGATTCATTCAATGGTTGAATATGTAGATGGCTCAGTGTTGGCACAACTAGGCAACCCTGATATGCGGACTCCGATTGCTTATGGGTTGGCTTGGCCAGATCGTATTGATTCCGGCGTTCCCCGTTTAAATCTAATTGATATTGCCCGTTTGGATTTTGAGGCGGTTGATTTTGAGCGTTTTCCCTGCTTAAAGTTAGCTTCTGAAGCTATGTTAGCAGGTGGCACGACGAGTACCATTTTGAATGCTGCCAATGAGGTCGCCGTAGAGGCTTTTTTGCAAGAACGTTTGCGCTTTACTGCTATCCCTAAAGTCATTGAAACGACTTTATCCCAATTAACAGGGCGTATGGCTAATTCTTTGGAGGTTATTCTTGAAGATGATGCCCGTGCTCGTGAGTTGGCTTTTGAGGCCGTGAAAACTGATAATTGAAAATATGATGTTATTTGTACAAGCATTACTCGCTTTTCTAGTCGTTATCGGCATTTTAGTGACTGTACATGAATTCGGTCACTATTGGGTCGCACGACGTTTAGGTGTAAAAATCCTGCGTTTTTCAGTTGGCTTTGGAAAACCGCTTTTCAAGCGCCGCTTTGGCAAAGATCAAACTGAATTTGTCATTGCAGCCCTGCCCTTGGGCGGTTATGTTAAAATGCTTGACAAGCGCGAAGGTGATGTTGCACCTGAAGAATTGCACCGAGAGTTTAATCAACAATCATTGGGAGTGCGTGCTGCTATTGTTGTCGCCGGTCCCCTTTTTAATTTTTTGTTCGCTATCATTGTTTATGCCGTCATGTATATGATCGGAGTGACAGGCATCGCCGCTGTGGTAGGAGAAGTGACGCCCCAAAGTTTGGCAGAACAAGCTGGAATTCAATCCGGCTATCAGATTCTTGCCGTCAATGAGCAGCCGACACCGCGTTGGGATAATGTCATACAAGCAACATTACAGCAACTGCTCGATGGTAAACAAGAATTTTTGTATAGCGTCAAAAATCAGCAAGGCGACGAATATGATTTAACTTTGAATTTACAGGGTGTTACAATTGACGATATTGCACAAGGGGCGTTTTTTGACAAACTAGGTATGGCCACCTTGAAGCCACCTTGGCCAGCCATTATCGGAGAAATTACACCGGGCAGTGCTGCTGAAAGGGCGGGATTACAGCCGGGTGATAAGATGATTGCTATGGATAATCAAGCGATTAGCGATTGGATTACTTGGGCAAAGTATGTCAGTGAACGACCGGGGCAGGACATCGAAGCTGAAATTGAACGAAATAATCAAAAGCTAATATTAATCCTGCGGCCTGAAAATGTGAATGGCAAAGGACGAATGGGAGTTTATGCACCTTATTTCGTGACGGAACGTTATAACTTATGGGGTTCATTCACCCATGGTATTGAAAAAACTTGGGACATTAGCGTCTTAACTTTGCGTGTCATGGTCAAAATGTTGACCTTGCAAATCTCGCACAAGCATATCAGTGGTCCTATTACGATTGCCCAATTTTCGGGACGGTCGGCTCAACTTGGCATCGTTGTCTTTTTATCCTTTTTAGGATTAGTCAGTGTCAGCTTAGGTGTTATCAACTTGTTACCCGTTCCTTTGCTTGATGGGGGACACCTATTCTTGTATTTAATTGAATGGATTAAGGGTAATCCCGTCACTGAAAACACGGAATTTTTTTTACAACGGATTGGTTTTACTTTATTAATTGGCTTGATGGGATTGGCGATATTTAATGATTTAGAACGCTTGTTCAACTAATATTTTGGTAGGAGTTCAAGATTTATCTTGGACACTTCCAAGATAAATCTTGGACTCCTAAAAAGGTAGGAGTTCAAGATTTATCTTGGACACTTCCAAGATAAATCTTGGACTCCTAAAAAGGTAGGAGTTCAAGATTTATCTTGGACACTTCCAAGATAAATCTTGGACTCCTAAAAATTCATGGTAGGAGTTCAAGATTTATCTTGGACACTTCCAAGATAAATCTTGGACTCCTAAATCATTCGTGACGATATGAAGAAATACAGACGACTTTTTATCATTTTGCTCATAATGCTCTTGCAGCCCATAGCACAAGCCTTTGAAACTTTTGTAATCGAAGACATCCGCTTAAAAGGCTTAAAGCGAATTGAGGCAGGGACAGTGTTTAATTATCTACCTGTCACAGTGGGTCAGCCTTTTTCTCAAGAAGAAGCCAAAACGGCTATTTCTATATTGTTTAAAACCGGTTTTTTTAAAAATGTGCGCTTAGAACGGGATGGTAACATTTTGATTGTGCGAGTTGAGGAACGTCCTGCTATTTCTAAAATGACTTTTACGGGCAATGAAGAAATTGAAACAGAAGACTTGACTCGTAGTTTGAAAACAATTGGTTTTGCTGAAGGGCGATTGTTTAATCGTTCTTTATTAGAAAAAGTGACACTAGAATTGCAACGTCAATATTTTGACTTGGGTAGATATGCTGTACAAGTCAAATCAACCGTTACACCACTTAGCCGCAACCGTGTGGCTATAAAAATTGATATTTCTGAAGGAGTGATTGCCCGTATTAAGAAAATTAATTTTGTGGGTAATCATACAATTAGCGATGATGAACTGCTTGATGAAATCAAATCGAGTACCACTGGCTGGTTTTCATTCTTTACCAAAAATGATAAATATTCACGGCCACAAATGGCAGCCGATGTGGAAGTACTACGCTCATACTATTTAGATCGCGGCTATATCAACTTTAACATTGACTCAACTCAAGTTTCTATTACGCCTGATAAAAAAGAAGTGTATATCACAATCAATCTCACAGAGGGAGATAAATATACGATATCTCAGGTCAAATTACTAGGAAATTTTGGCATCCCTAAGCCTGAATTATTGGACAAAATAAGCATTAAAGCGGGCAATCTCTTTTCGCGCAAACAAATCATTAAAAGTCAAGAAGCCATTAAAGAACGGATTGGCGATGAAGGCTATTATTTTGCTAATATCAATGCGGTGCCTGATATTGATCCAGACAAAAAAACGGTAGCTTTAAGTTTTTTTATTGATCAAGGCAAACGGGTTTATGTGCGACGGATCAATTTTAAAGGTAATACTAAAACGCGTGACGAAGTATTACGCCGCGAAATGCGTCAGATGGAAGGGGGTTGGATTTCTACCCGAGATGTGAAACGCTCATTGGCTCGCTTAGAGCGTTTGGGTTATTTTGAACAAGTGACGGTTGAAACGCCGCGAGTGCCCAATACAGATGATCAAGTTGATATTAATTATACCGTAGTGGAACAGCCATCGAGCAACATTATGGCAAGTATTGGCTATGCACAAACTCAAGGAATAGTATTTAATGGCAGTCTCACTCAAGAAAATTTTTTAGGCTCAGGTAAACGGGTTAGCCTGACATTCAACAATAGCCAAGTCAATACAACTTATAGTTTTTCCTATTTTAATCCTTACCTGACGATAGATGGTGTGAGCCGTGGTTTTAACGTGTTTTACCGTAGCACAGATGCTGAAGAAGCGAACTTGAGTCGCTATACAACTGATGCCTATGGTACGGCTATCAATTATGGATTGCCCATCACAGAATATAATAATATTAATTTTGGTGCGGCTTTTGACCACACAACTCTAAAACAGACAGACTTTACAGCCGATGAAGTGCTTGATTTTATTGAAGACAATGGTGATAGCTACAATTCATATCGTCTCAATGCGAGACTCCGATATGATACACGTAATCGCGCCTTGTTTCCCAGTAAAGGCATGTTACAATCTATCCGTGCTGAGGTTGCCCTACCGTTTAGTGATCTCAGCTATTACAAGTTGACTTATCGTCATCAGTGGTTGTACCCATTCACAAAAGATTATATATTCTTATTCAAGGGACAATTAGGCTTTGGGGAGGGTTATGGTGATAATGATAATTTACCATTTTTTGAGAATTTTACAGCAGGGGGGCCTCGCACAGTACGCGGTTTTCGAGAAAATTCTTTAGGTCCGCCGGATTCTGAAGGGCGTCCCTTTGGGGGAAATTTAAAAGTGGTTGGCAATGCAGAATTGATTATGCCAATCCCCTTTTTAGAAAAGGTTCGTTCAGTTAGATTTTCCGCTTTTGTAGATGTAGGCAATGTGTATGGAACCGGTGAAGAATTTGATAATTCTCAGTTGCGTTATTCGACAGGCTTATCCCTGATCACATTAACGCCTCTAGGATTGTTGAGCTTCAGTTATGCTATTCCTCTAAAGAGCCAAGAGAATGATGAGCTTGAGAGGTTTCAATTCACCATTGGTACAACCTTTAATTGGTAAAAATAAATTAATTTAATTACTTAAGGAGTTTTCCATTGAAAAAGCGTCATTATTTATATCTTATTGTTGGACTGCTTTGCAGTGTTCTGTCCTATCCGGTCGCGGCTGAACTGAAAATTGGTGTTGTCAACATCTTAAAAGTCATGGACAAAGCACCACAAGTTGACAGTGCTAATCGTCGCCTAGAGCGAGACTTTGCGCCTAGACAAAGAAGACTTGTGAGTGCCCAACAGGAAATCAAAAAGTTGGAAGAACGCTTCGGAAAGGATGCGGCTATTATGACTGAATCCCAAGCGCGTCGGCTCAGCCGTGATATTAGGGAAAAAAGACGTGACTTAAAACGGCAGCAGGAAGAATTACAAGAGGACCTTAACATCCGCCGCAATGAAGAGCTGGAGAAAATTCAAAAAACCATTTTCCAAGTGATTCAATATTTGGCGAAGGCTGATCGTTATGATATGATTTTCACTGAGGGCGTGGTTTGGGCCAGTAAACGTGTTGATCTTACTGATAAAGTCTTGAAACGCCTCCGTCGGAAAAAAAGATAGCGGAGGAATTACCGATATTTTTATGAAGCTATCCATTAGCCTCGCCGAATTGGCGACACAAATTGGTGCAGAATTAGAGGGGTATCCAGACTTACCGATTGTAGGTATCGCCTCCTTGAGCTTGGCTCGCCCACAAGAAGTGAGTTTTTTTAGCAATGGTGCCAAATATCGTGAAGAATTGGCGAATACTCATGCCGCCGCTGTGATTATAGCAAGCAAAAATCGGCGTTATTGCAAAGTGCCAATGCTGGTGATGGATAATCCCTATTTAGGTTATGCCCGCGCCGCTACTTTGTTCAATCCTCCCCGTCCCAAAAAACCTGGCATACATCCAAGCGCGTGGGTCAGTCCTGATGCGTTTTTGGATGCCAGCGTTTCGGTGGGACCGCAGGCTGTCATTGAAGCCCGAGCCAAAATAGCTCGTAATGTATCTATTGGTCCTGGCTGCGTTATCGACAATGGTGTTGAGATTGGTGATAATTGTCAATTGATGGCAAACGTCACCTTATGCGCTGGCACACGGCTCGGACAAGGGGTGATTATCCACCCGGGCAGCGTCATTGGCTCAGATGGTTTTGGCAATGCCAATGATGCCGGAAAATGGGTAAAAGTTCCACAACTCGGCGGCGTTCTGATTGGCGATGATGTGGAAATCGGTGCTAACACCACTATAGATAAAGGCGCGTTAGAAGATACGGTGATTGGCAATGGTGTGAGACTGGATAATCAAATTCAAATTGGGCATAATGTCCAAATTGGTACACATACAGCGATAGCAGGCTGTGTAGGCATTGCCGGCAGCACTCGTATAGGTCGTTATTGCATGATTGGTGGAGGCGTGGGCATTGCTGGTCATCTGGAATTGGTCGATAATGTGCATGTCACAGGAGGGTCAATCGTGTTGCAGTCGATTCGTGAGCCAGGGATTTATTCTTCAGGCACTGCGATAGAACCTAACCGACATTGGCATCGAAATTACCATAGATTCAAACAACTTGATGAAATGGCGCGACGTTTACAAAATTTAGAAAATGCGATGTCCAAGATAAATCTTGGACTCCTTTCAGGGCATTAATTATGAATAGCATGGATATCCATCAGATTTTTCAGCACCTTCATCACCGTTATCCGTTTTTACTGATAGATAGGGTGCTTGATTATACCATCGGTGATTCTTTGGTTGCTATTAAAAATGTGACCTATAATGAGCCATTTTTTCAAGGCCATTTTCCCCAACGTCCTGTCATGCCTGGTGTTTTGCTGATCGAAGCGATGGCGCAAGCGACAGGCATTTTATCATTTAAAACGGCAGAAGCACAACCAGAGGAGAATTCTTTGTACTATCTGGTTGGTGTGGATAAGGCTCGCTTCAAACAACCCGTTGAGCCGGGCGATCAGTTATTGATCGAAGTCAAACTGCTACGCACCACCCGTGGTGTGTGGAAATACGCTGCAACCACGAAAGTCGATGATAAACTGGTTGCCAGTGCTGAAGTTTTATGTATGAAAAGAGACATTCAGTGATCGACAAACATGCTCTCATTGATCCTAAAGCCGAATTGAATAGTGATGTCCAAATAGGTGCCTATTCTATCATCGGCGCAGACGTACAAATTGCCGCTGGCACTTGGATAGGTCCACATGTGGTGGTTAAGGGTCCGACACGGATTGGACGCGAGAATAAAATCTACCAATTTGCTTCGATAGGGGAAGATCCCCAAGATAAAAAATATGGTGGAGAGCCAGATACTTGGCTAGAAATCGGTGATCGCAATGTAATTCGTGAGTATTGCACCCTTAACCGAGGTACTGTGCAAGGTGGTGGTGTCACGCGGATTGGTCATGATAATTGGATTATGGCTTATTGCCATATTGCCCATGATTGTATTGTGGGCAACCAAACGGTTCTGGCTAATGGCACCACCTTGGGCGGACATATAGAGATTGAAGATTATGCGATTTTAGGTGGTTTTACTTTAGTTCATCAGTTTTGTCGGATGGGTAAGCATAGTTTTTCGGGTGGTGGCTCTGTGATAACTCAAGACGTACTACCGTTTGTGACGGTGTCTGGCAATCGAGCCAAGGCTTATGCTATCAATAAGGAAGGATTGAAACGTCGAAGTTTTAGTAGCGAGACAATTCAGGCGTTGCACGAGGCTTATAAAGTTATTTATAGAAAGAAGCTGACAATAGAACAGGCTATTGAGGCGTTGAAAGAGTTGAGTGAAAAATATACAGATGTCCGCGATATGGTGACATTTTTGCAAAAATCAGAACGTGGGATTGTGCGGTAATTACCGAACCATGAATTTTAATGTATTTTGGAGTCCAAAGCTTTAGCTTTGGAAACCCACGTCCAAAGCTAAAGCTTTGGACTCCAAAATCTCCGATAATTCATGATTCAGTACTTAATAGGATTGGATTTTTAATACTGATAAGTGATAACTGATAATGCGAATTGGAATTATCGCTGGCGAAATGTCAGGAGACATATTAGGCGCCAGACTCATTCAAGCTCTACGTGCCCGCCATCCCAATGCCCTGATTGAAGGCATTGGAGGCCCCCAAATGTTAGCAGCCGGTTTCCACAGCCTCTACCCTTTAGAAACCCTCTCCGTGATGGGCTTAGTAGAAGTCCTCAAACATTATCCCCGTCTCAAAAAATGTCGTGATAGCCTGCGCGACCACTTTTTGCAAAATCCGCCCGATGTCTTTATCGGCATTGATGCGCCTGATTTTAACTTGGGGTTAGAATATGCCTTAAAAGCGGCTGGCATTCCTACGGTACATTATGTCAGTCCCTCCGTTTGGGCATGGCGGCAATATCGTTTGCGTAAAATCGCCCGTGCTTGTGATTTAATGTTGACTTTATTTCCTTTTGAAGCTGAGTATTATCAACGGCATAATATCCCAGTGCGATTTGTCGGACATCCTTTGGCTGATGATACGCCGATGGATAAGCAGACTGCCAGAAGTCGTTTAGGTTTAGCGACAGACGGGGTATGGATCGCTATGTTGCCGGGCAGTCGGCGTAATGAGGTTCAACAATTGGGTAATCCTTTTATAGAAACAGCGCGTTGGTTATTGGCACAGCGTTCTGATTTACGCTTTGTCGTGCCTTTAGCTAATGCCAATTTAGGTAAGATTTTTCGTCAGCAAATGGCAGGGCACGATTTACCTTTTTTTATAATCAACGGACAATCACGCGAAGTCATGGCAGCCGCTGATGTCGTATTGATGGCCTCTGGCACGGCTACTTTAGAGGCGATGTTGTTGAAACGTCCTATGGTCGTCGCCTATCGCGTAGCGCCTATCACTTATTGGTTGGCTCGATTTTTAGTGCATATTCCTTTTTTTTCATTACCCAATCTGCTCGCGGGGGAGCGATTAGTTCCAGAATTTTTGCAAGGGGAAGTCACGCCAGAAAATTTGGGGGCAGCGGTATTGCACTGGTTAGATAATCCTAGCGAAGTTGGTGCTTTAGAAGTTCGCTTTTCTGAGTTACATCAGCGTTTGCGCCCGAGTGAGCAGGCTGCGGGGGCGGTTTTAGAAATAATAATATAATAGGAGTCCAAGATTTATCTTGGAGCCGCCCAATATTTCAAGTCGGTAACTTTGAGTTTGACGAGGTTCTGATAAAATTGTTATCTAATTTACTTGACTTTTTTGTTGGATTGTAGGGAAATATTTTTCCACTTTCTTGTTTTAAATTTTTTTTACGGAGCAATGGGATGAAAAAAAATATTGTATTCTTATCGATTTTCCTTTTAGTTGGGGCAAATCCGGCTATGGGGTTTGATAATGGTGGGACAGCTTTGACACGTTGCGGTACACTATCGCCCTCTCCTGAAGTGGCAGCAGAAGTTTACGACACACTTCAAGCGTTTCTTGCAGGGGGAGAAATGCAAGTGGCTAAAACAGTGGTAATCCCTGTGGCATTCCATGTTGTTAGACATGACAACGGTTCGGCTGATGTAACCGATCAGCAAATTAATGATCAGCTTGATGTTCTTAATGCCGCCTATGGTTATGCAGGTTATCAGTTCACTCTTCACGGAATAGATCGCACCGACAATACCGCTTGGTCCACGCATAGTCCGGATTCTAGTAAAGAGAGGCAGATGAAGAAGGCTTTGGCTATCTCTCCGGAGTGTACTCTTAATTTCTATATCAACGATCTCGGGGATGGGCTTTTGGGGTATGCTTATTACCCTTATTCCTATGATGAGGACCATTTTATACATGGTGTTGTCGTACTCTATTCTTCTCTGCCTGGTGGGGATGCTTATCCTTATGACGAAGGAGATACTGGGACGCATGAAGTTGGCCATTATCTTGGTCTCCACCACACTTTTGAAAATGGTTGTTCAGCCCCCGGAGACGAGGTTGGTGATACTCCTTATGAAGCAAGCCCTGCATTTGGTTGTCCAGTCGGGCGGGATACGTGTCAAAGCGCAGGTGAGGATCCTATTTTCAATTTTATGGATTACACCTATGATGCTTGCATGAATGAATTTACTTCAGGGCAGGCGGAACGTATGGATGCCATGGTTCAGCTGTATAAGCCAACGTTGTGGGCTGGTTGTAATGTTCAACCTCTGTCAACTTTAAAGATCGAAGCCCCCACAGACAGTGGCAAGCTCATCATCAAGGCAAAACCCAATAAGGGTTGGAAATTCAAAGAATGGGCTGGTGATTGCAAGGGCAAGAAAAAAACGGTCGTCAAAATGAATAAAGACCAATTATGCACTGCCGTCTTTGAGAAAAAAAATTGATGTCACCCTGAACAAAAAAAAGCCCCTTAGTTCTTGAATTAAGGGGCTTTTTTTGTAGGCAAGCGTAGCAGAATCACATTTGCTCACATACAACTAGTACTCTGTCAATTTGTTTTTTTGGAGTACAAAGCTTTAGCTTTGTACTGTCTGACAAAGCTAAAGCTTTGTACTCCAACCCAATTTGTTTTTTTGGAGTACAAAGCTTTAGCTTTGTACTGTCTGACAAAGCTAAAGCTTTGTACTCCAACCCAAAAAAAACAAATTGACAGAGTACTAGCAGGATAAAAATAAATGATAACCAACAACTACATACGCTTTTTGTCAGGAGCGTTCATGCTTTATGCACTGATGCTAAACAGTTGAGTTTATACACCAAAACCACTAAAATAACCAAAAATACAAAATAGGTTTTTTAATGTATAGTATAAAAGTTAGCATTAAACACCCCTACACCACAAAATGAAAACCAATCAAAAAAACATCTTGACAGACAATAATTATTTGTAGTAGCCTACATATGGAACTTAGGGAAGTTCAAGAAAGCCGTTATAATGCGGTTCAGTATGTCATGTTATACTGGTAAAACCTAAAACTTATAATTAGACATAAGTGCGACCCGTTTGGCCTAATCAGTAGCGACAAAAATAGTTAAGAAACAAAGCCTTATTTTGAAAATTTATAGTGTGGTGTAACTACCTAGCATAAAATAGCTTATGGTGCAGCGTGAATAGCTAGGAATTTGGTTATACACCCATACAGTCGGGTGTAAAGCAATACCCGCTGTCTCGTAAAAAGAGGTGGCAGTGCAAGGGTATAAAGCCTCAAAAGGGCAAGCGTAGTGGAAATGGTATCTTCCGTAAGGTCGAAAAAATTAAATCTCTTTTATGGGATAAAAGGTTTTTAGGGACTCAGGCTTTATATACTTGAGTTCGATTGTACAATACACATTCGATTACAGGTTAATACCGTAATTTCACAAGTAAAACACATTATAGGAACGGGGAAAAACGACGATAGTACGACACTTGCTGGACTGCAAGAGGTGATGGCCAAGTGCATCATAGCGTCAGCGTCGGGTAGGATTGAGTCGAAAGCCAATGCCGTGTGAAACCCGCTAAGGGGGAACGCGGATATGCTGAATGACTCACGGAAACAACTATAAGATTGAGATGTTAAATTGAGCAGATTGGGATGGAAACATCCTGTGACAAAGAGATTAAACGAAACCCTTGGGGGTATAGGTTAATAAAAGACATGAAAACTTTACCAAAGTACCGAGTGATAGCTGGTCAAGTGACAATCCAAGAGGGTGGTCATTGTACCATCATTGCGAATTGGAACGAAATCAACTGGAATAGAGTCCGGCGGACAGTTCTCAATTTGCAAAAACGAATCTACAAGGCTGCGAAGTCAGGTAATTATAAAATGGCGCCAATCTGGCCCGTTACCTATTACAAGTATCACATAGCGCGGCGTTATTGGCCGTGCGACGGGTAACAACCGACAATTCCGGTAAACGGACGGCGGGTGTTGACCGTAAAGTAGCAAAGACGGCTAAGCAAAAGCTAGAATTGGTCAGAGATGTTAAAAAATATATCATAAATGAGTGGGACGTGCAACCACCACAACCGACACGCAGAATATCCCAAAAGCAAATGGGAAACAAAGACCTCTGGGAATACCTACGATGAAGGACAGAGCAATGCAGGCAACAACAAAACTTGCATTAGAGCCATATTATGAGGCAAAATTTGAGCCTAATAGTTATGGATTTAGACCTGCAATGGGATGTAAAGATGCCCTGAGTAAGATAGCTAATCTGCTCCTCCAAAAGCAGAAATGGGTGTTAGATGCTGACATTAAAGATTGTTTTGACAACATTGACCATGAATTTTTAGCTGGACAAATTGATGCAGAGGCAAAAGTTTTCGCGCGCGAAAACTTTTGCCTCTGCAACATTGGAAACCTATAGTTAAGAAATGGTTAAAAGCTGGGTATATATTTAATAGAGAGTTTAACCCAACTGGAGCCGGTACACCTCAAGGTGGCACTATATCACCATTACTAGCTAATGTAGCTCTTGACCAAATGGAAACTGACCTGATTGAACACTTGCGTGGGATTAAGGGCTGGAAAAGCAAAATCGGTAGAACGAAAGTGAGTCTTGTGAGAAATGAGAAGACTAAGAAAGATTATAAATATAGAATGAGTCTACGGTTAGAGATAATCAGATACGCCGATGATTTTGTAGTAATCCATGAGGACAAAGCTGTTATTGAGGAATCCAAAAGGTATATTGAGCAGTGGCTTGAGGTACGGGGTCTGACCCTCTCTGAGGAAAAGACCAAGATTGTGCCTTCGACAGAAGGGTTCAATTTCCTAGGATGTCATATCAGGCATTATGAAAACCGTATCAAGGGCACATATAAATTAAAATTGCTTAATGGTGAAAAAGCAGATATAAAAAAAGCCAATGCTACACATGTGCTACGGATAGAACCGATGAAGGAAAAGGTGATTGCTCATTGGCGTAAAGTCAGTGACAAAATTTGGAGTATGAGAACAGCACCTGCTGCTGCATTAATCAAGGAACTACAGCCAATCATTACCGGCTGGGCAAATGTCTACAAAGAGTTTCACGCGAGTGAGGCTTATAGTAAACTAGATATGCTGCTATACCAAAGGTTAATGCAATGGTCGAAACGAAGACACCCCAACAAGGGTGTTAAGTGGGTTGTGGATAAATACTTTGGTCATGTAAATGGCCGTAACTGGGTATTTATGGACAAGAGGGGCGGTAAAGTAGTGGCCTCATTGCGGGGGCACTTTCACGGTAGAAGACCTTATTGAAACACACCACAAGACCTTCAAAAGTCGTGGGGGAAGTGATAAATACAAAAACTTGGTGTTATTACATCGTCATTGTCATGATATACTGCACGCCGAAGAAATTAAGCGGCGGAAGAAAGAAGGACAATTTATCGGCGGTGGAAAAGACCAAAGAGTTTGGTATTAAACCTGATTGCATGGTAAGGTTGTCACCTTATCCTGGTAGTAGAAATACTATAGTAGTTGGCAAAAGGGAATAGTGTTCTAACGACCCTTGAGTTACGCGGAAACGCAAGTTGTGGTGGTCAAAGGACAAATACCACCCATGTTAGACAACATGTTCTGAGGAGCCGGATGAGCTCGAAAGTCTCAAGTCCGGTTTTGAAGACTGGCACCGTAGGGTGATATTCATGTTTGCGAAGTAGGTAAAGTCGTGACCTGCGATGCCAAGTTTAACGATTATCTTCAAAATCGGTGTAGGGGCGGGCAACCAACGAAGTTGGTTGCCCTTTAAAATTATATAAAAGGTGATAGATGTTTTATCACCCAAGGGAGCTTACCCCTTAAACATAACTAAAGCCGGATTTTGTGGTTTTGGCGTTTTTAAGTAAGAGAGAATTGAAAGCGGCAAACACAAAGGGACAACATATATTGTTGCGCTAGCGAGCGCATTGAAAGTAACGCCAGAGTGGCTTGCTTCAGGTAAAAATGAGGTAAAAAACATACAGTTGACATTATAAACCAAAACCACTAAAATTACCAAAAATACTAAAAAGGTTATTTCGAGGTATAAATCAACCGGTTTTCTAGCAAAACAATATTCAGTAACCAATGAAACTATCCAAAATTGGATAAAGGAAGGAAAATTTGACAAAGTTAAAAAAACTAAAGGAGGGCATTACCGAATCTGGATTGATGAGCCAACCACCATCATCCTATACGCAAGTCAAGTACAAAGCAAAAAACCTCTCTGGCAAGAGCAATTGCTCAAAGACAAATATCCACAAGCAACGTTTATCTCTGACATTGCCTCCGGATTTAACCAAGATAGACGAGGTTATAGAGCCATTTTGGAATCCGCTATCAACGGCAATCCACAGCATGTTGTGGCAACCACATCAGATAGAATCACCAGAACTGGGTTCTCGCTCATTAAATGGAATCGAGGATAAAGTTTTTGCGGATCAAAAACTTTATCCTCGATTATCGAACTATCAGGAGGCCAAATCGAACTTTTGGAAGAATCAGATAATTCCGAGCAATTTAGCTTCGCTGACCTTAGGTTTAGCTTCGCTGACCTTCGGTTGGACACCCAAATTCTTATCGCTTTCATTACCAGCTTCATCAACTCCCATTATGGAAAACGAAGTGCAAGAAGATGTAATAACAAGCAAAAAGATTAGAATTTACCCCCAAAATGAGGTTTTATGGTTTGATTCTCTAAATATTTATCGTCGAGCTTATAACTTAACCATTGAATTTATGGCAAAAGGACGTAAGCCATCAAGCGAATTTAGAACCCAAATCTGTGATTGGTGCAAAATAGAATGCTTCTACAATGATGTTACATTCAATAGTAATTTGATTCAAGCAGCTTACCGTAAAGCTTGTGATACTCGTACTGCGGTTATCAAGAAGAGAGTTAAAGGTGAAAAGTCCGAATTCTCATTTATGTCAAGAATGGCTTCTCAGCAATATTTTGTGACACCAAGATTGTCAGCTAAAAAACAAATCTACCCTAATATTTTAAAGGGTTGCACTTGGAGCGAAAAAGTCCCGGAGGAGGCGATTGGTAAAACGGTAGTCGTTATTTATACCAACGGGCAATGGTTCGCCAATGTCAGATTTGTTCAACCAATCAGTCAAGTCGTCACTAAAGAATTATCTCTTGTTGCACTGGATCCAGGAGTCAGAACTTTTCAAACCGCTTTTAGTGGTGAAGATGCGATTAGTTATGGAGACCAATTTGTTAATGCTAAATTAGTTCCATTGATGTCAGAGTTAGATAGGCTCTTATCTGAGCGTGATAAACTTCACAACGAAGATAGGTCATTACAATGGGTTAAAGACCGATTAAAAAATCTTAACCGGAAAATTCATAAAGTGAGAGCGAGACACCAAAATTTCGTGGCAGACCTACATAGGCGCGTTGCTTATGATTTAGTTAGAAACCATGATGTGATTTTGTTGCCGATCTTTGAAACCAAACAAATGGCTCAAAAAACTAACGAGACTCGGAAACGATTTCTAAGGCGTCAAACAGTTAGAGGAATGCTAGGCTTGGCTCACTATAAGTTTAAACAAACTTTAAAGTGGATGGCGACGAAATATGGGAAAACGGTAGTGGATGTGAATGAATCTTATACTTCTAAAACCTTGTGGGATGGTTCAATTCTCAAAAACTTGGGTGGGAAAGCTTCAATTCTTTTCCAAGGTAAGAGAGTTAACCGAGATATACATGGTGCTAGAAATATTTTGATTCGGTTTTTAACCAAGGTGATAGAAGTTTTATCACCCCAGGGAGCTTACCCCTTAGACATAACTCAAACCGAATTTTGTGGTTTTGGCGTTTTTCAGTAAGAGTGCGGCTATCCAACACGGTCATTTTCTGACCGGACCAAATCAAGGTAATCCCCTTGAGATTGCCCGCAACTATCTTGACCAGAACAAGCATTTCTTGGGCCTGACTGACGCTGACTTACGTAACATGAAGGTCAAAAACCAATATGTGACTAAACATAATGGTGTGACACATATCTATCTGGGTCAGCAGTCTGCCGGCGGTATTGACGTTTTCAACGGGAACATCAATATCAATATTGCCAGCGATGGTAGTGTTATTAATTTGACCAATCAGTTTATTTCTAATCTTGAGCGGGCTATTAATACCACAACACCTTCGAACTCAGCCGAACAATCAGTCGAATATGCCGCACAGCATTTAGGTCTGAAGATTACTAGCCCTTTGACCGTTCAGGAAAATGTTGGTGGACCTGCCAAAACGCTTATCCTAACTGATGGGGGCATTTCTCAAGAAAACATTCGTGTCAGTCTGGTATATGACCCGTTTGCTAGAGGCAAAGTGCGTCTGGCTTGGAAATTTGCACTGCGCCTGACTAATCATCAGAATTGGTGGCTTTTCAGGGTAGATGCGAGAACGGGTGGTGTACTTGGCAAAAATGACCGAATTGTCTACGAGAATGATTACCGAGTCTTCCCCATCCCCTTTATCAGCCCGGAAGATCCGGGGGGGTCTCATGATTTGATCAATGCGCCGGCTGATGCCGTCGCCTCTCCATACGGTTGGCATGATACAGATGGCACACCGGGTGCAGAATACACAGATACACGCGGTAATAACGTCTTTGCCCAAGAAGATGTTGAAGGTGATGATCAAAACGGTTTTCGTCCTGATGGTGGTAGTGAGCTGATTTTTGATTTTCCTTGGGATGCGAGTTTAGAGCCTTGGGAGGGAACTAACCAAGCCGCTGCTATTGTCAACCTCTTCTATTGGAACAATATTATACACGATGTTTTCTATCAGTATGGCTTTGATGAAGTGAGTGGTAATTTCCAAGAAAATAACTATGGTAACGGTGGTAACGGCGGAGACGCTGTTTCTGCGGATGCCCAAGATGGTTCTGGCATGAACAATGCGTGGTTTGCGACCCCATCCGATGGTTCACCCCCAAAGATGACAATGTTTTTATGGGACTTGACTGATCCATCGCGTGATGGCGATTTTGAAAATGGCATTATCACTCATGAATATGGACATGGCATTTCCAACCGTTTAACCGGTGGACCTAGTAATGTGAATTGCCTTTGGAATAATGAACAAATGGGTGAAGGCTGGAGTGATTGGTTAGCCATGATTCTAACCACTAAAAGCACTGATACCGATGCCATTGCCCGTGGTATGGGGCCTTATGTACTGGGTCAACCCCATGATGGTCAGGGTATTCGTCCGGCCAAATACAGCACGGACATGAATGTCAACGGTTACACATACGGTGATATTGGCAGTTTGGCTGTTCCGCATGGGGTTGGCTTTGTTTGGGCTACCATGTTGTGGGAAATGCAATGGAAACTGATTAACCAATATGGTTTTGAGGATGTCTATACGGGCAACGGCGGAAACAATATAGCCATCCAGTTGGTTATGGACGGTATGAAACTGCAACCGTGTAAACCGGGTTTTGTGGATGGTCGTGATGCAATCTTGTTAGCTGATCAAACCAATAACCAGGGAGCCAACGAATGCCTTATTTGGGAAGCCTTTGCCAAGCGTGGTTTGGGCTACAGTGCTGACCAAGGCGGCTCCAACAGCACCACTGATGGTACGGAAGCCTTTGATATGCCACCAGAGTGTCTGCAAACCTTGAAGATAAGCAAAACGGCCAGTCCTTCGCCGGTTGACTCAGGTGGTATATTAGAGTATCGCTTCGAGGTGCATAATGACACGCTCGACTCTTTGACGGGCATCACGATTACTGATAATGTGCCAGCAGATACGACATATATATCCAATTCAGCAACTTGTGGCGGCAGCGAGGCTGGCGGTATTGTTACCTTCCCGATTGGAAATATGGATAGTGGGGATGTAGTTAACTGCTCCTTCCAAGTTGAAGTGAGTGGTAGCATAGGCACAACCGTGTTGTTTTCTGACGATTTTGAAACCGGTTTTGCTAATTGGCAAATGACGGGTTTGTGGAATCAAGAAAATGAAGCCGATAACTGCGGTAGCAGCGTTGCTCCCTTCCCAAGTTCCAGTAATGCCGTCTATTTTGGTGATGATGCGTCTTGCAGCTTTGATACCGGTTCTAGCGAGAGCGGTGAACTTAGTATGAAAAATTCCGTGCTTATAACCGGGGCAGCACCCAAACTTAATTTCTCAAGTTATGAAGTGACTGAATGTCATGGTAATTGTGACTGGGATAACCGCTATGTTGAACTCTCCACCGATGGGGGGAGTTCTTGGGTCACCTTAGATGAACTAGGTTCTGAAGGTGCTTGGTATGAGGCAAGCTTCGATCTGACACCTTATATTGGTGAGAGTGTCTTGGTTCGCTTCCGTTTTGATAGTGTGGATTCGACAGAGAATAGTTATTTTGGCTGGATGGTAGATAATGTTGAAATGGTTGATGAAACAGCCATTTTCAATGAGGCTTGCGTCTCTGCCAATGAGGGCAATTCTGATTGCGGAACTGTCACGACACCAGTGATAGGAGAGCAACCTAATCTTAGCACTTTAACGATCGAGGCCCCGACGGGCGGTGGTCAGCTCATCATCAAGGCGAAATCCAGTTCGGGCTGGGAGTTCATAGAATGGGCAGGTGATTGCAAGGGCAAGAATAACCCGGCAAAAACGGTCGTGAAAATGAATAAAGACCAACATTGCGCCGTCGTCTTTGAAGAGGACTAATCATCTCAACTATTTGAAGGTATACAAAAAAAAGCCCCTTAGTTCTTGAACGAAGGGGCTTTTTTTATGCGGGTTTCTTGCCAAGAGCAGGCAAAAACAGCCTTAGTGCGTTGCCGGATCAATTTGCCACTGTAAACATTGGGCACAAATGCCTTTAAGCATACATTGGCCATGTATTGAGGCCGTGAAGTTTGGTGATTGGCTGAAATATTCGCGCAAAACCCCGTGCCGCGCATCTTGTATCAGTTGCCTAAGTACTCAACCAAATAACCATTTATCTGCGTCCCTCTCTCGCGCATCTTTAGTTTTATAAACTTCTCTAAAATATTCTGAATCGCTTATTCCATATGACTTAACCGAAAAAAAGGCAACATGTAGGTAAAAAAGATTTTCAAATTCTGTTGTTATCACAAAGCAATAAACACCTTTATCAAGTGTCA
>JSZA02000101.1 GCA_000785145.2 Candidatus Thiomargarita nelsonii | reverse complement strand
TAAGACTTATTCAGGTTCAGTAACAAACCCCATACGAGTAATCCCCGCATTTTGCGCCGCTGACATTATCGAAGCTAATCTTTGATATTGCGTTTTTTTATCCGCTCGCAAATGCAATTCCGGCTGAGGTTTTTTTTGGGCGGCTTTTGCCAAGCGAATGGCAAGTTCTTTATCATCAATGCGTGAGTCGTTCCAAAACAAGCCACCTTTTTCATCATGGACAAGTCGAGTTAATACCCTGCATTATGTGTGACGGATATGTGCTCGATGATGATACTGCCGTTATGAGTGAGCGTGGAACAGCTAATTTTCTCCCAACATCCAAGAAACCGTCCAAAAAAACTACATTGATGCCGTCAAACTCATCAAAGAGTTTGGTTTTACCTGCACCGCAGGTGATGACATTGCCATCAAAAAAGACATCACCCAATTTCTTAAAGTGCCAGAAAGCACCCTCAATAGTTTTCTCAGAAAACACAAAAACGACATCCAACCCATTCAATTGGATTCGGCAACCATTCGCTCTTTTGGTGGCAAAGCCTCAAGGATGAACGGTTATCACCTTGACGATGTGACCAAAATTGCTTTGGGGATGGATTCAGTCATTGGCATTGAACTCAAAAAACAAGTCTTTGGACAAATTGGCTCGTTTGCTAAGCCAGCAACCTCAGCCCAAGTCCAATGGCAACAAGTGCTGTCTGATGTTTTTGAAGGTTTTGATTTGCATTTTATATAGCTTAGTTCGTTTTCATCACCAAGTCAGTTTAGAAACCTTGTTCAATGGCATTTTACAAGCTAAACCGGGTACGACGGTTAAGTTATACGATTTAGAACGGCTTGGACAAGAAATGCCTTTTAATGTTAATCCATTAAAGGCACAAATTGCCTAACAATGTGCTCCCCGAAACGAAGTAACTTTTGCCTCGAAAGCTGTGCGGAGATCAAACCGAATTCATCTGGCGGCTGCCTCACTTCTATTTAGCCAGATTATATACTACTGATGAGGTATATTATGACAGCAAGCGTAGGGTGCTCCTGGGCACAAATAAACGTTCCACCTTATAACCGGTGCGTAGGACGCACCCTACTCTTGCTTTTATATCATAAAAATAACTTATGAAATGACCGCCGTAAAAGCAATAATCAGATTTTCACTGATTCCTGATAAAATCAACTTTAAGTCACAACAAATCAGTTGAATGAATGATTAATATTTAGGACCCAGGACAACTGATACCTGATAACTGACTTGATTTTATTAGACTTGTCCCTAAATAACTTAAAGCGTATGTGGTATGTAGCTTGGATTTAACGTAGCGTAGCGGAGATAAACCCACCTATCTCTTTGAAAAAAATGGCGAAAGTACAGCTCTAAAGCCGATTTATTCGTGCGATCTTGATTAACTTATTAATTATTTATTTAGGAGAATTAACCAAATGTATTTATTCAAACCCCTACTATACTCTCTCATAATCTGTGTGAGCCTAGTTGGTTTACCCGTGAATGCAGAAACCACCGACTCCGTCATCACACCTCAATGGATTGAAAAACTGCAACGAGCGATCACTGAGGCACAAACCGCATTAGAAAAGGAGAGCCTTGCCTTGCCAACCGAAGAGCAAGCCTTGGGTGACAAAATAGACAGTTTGCAAACCGTTAAGCAAATCACCCCAAAAATGTTGGAACAGGCGGCAAACCAGTGGCAGGCTGCTAATCAGAAGGTAGAAGAACGGCGTGTGGAACTCCAAACCCATCTGGACAAACTCACCGCACTCAAAACTGAAAAGGATATTGCCTTGCAACAACAAGCTGTTGAGCTTGAGCAACAATATATCGACCTTCTCAAAAAACAGTATCAACTCGCTATCAAGCGAAATGTTTTTGCTATCAAGTGGCATACGCAATTACAAATTCTCCCCCAATTGCGTTTAATTAAAGAACGAGAACAAGCCATAGCTGATGGCAAAACAGCACTTGCTCGTCGTCAAAAAACCTTAGAAAAAATCGAGGAAGAGTTGCCTAATCAGATAATCAGTTTGGATGCCATGACTTTTGACTATTTAACCAAATTGTTTGAAGAAGTCATCTTATACAAAGATACTGCCGAGGTTGATGTCAACAATTTGCTCTTAGAGCGGCAAAATGCCGAAACACTGTTGGATAAACTCCGTCAAAGTATTAACAAACAGGAAGTTGCACTAGAAAAGTGGCGTCAAACGCCGCCAGTTGCTCCAGAACAACAACCCATCCATGATAAAAAGGTGGCCGAGCAAGAGGCCCGTCTTGAGGTACAAAAGAAAAAACTGAAATTGGATCAACAAGACATTGATTTGATTGGGCAACGCTTGGAACAAGCTAAAGAATGGCTCGAACTCGGCAGAACTTGGATTGAAAAACTACAAGTCATCTATCCCAAGCGTCAAAAGCAAGCCTTTGAACAAAAAATGCAACAAGAACAACAAGGCTATATGCATCGTGCGGCTGAACTACGCTTGCAATTAAATCGGATACCGGAGGAAAATGCGGCTCAACGTGAATTGCTCAGTATCCAAATTCAAGAAGCCAATGAACAAGCACAACAAGTTGAACGTCAGTCTGAGCTTGATCAGAAACCGCTTCAAATCGCGCAATGGGAAAAAACAGCTCAAACATTACAAGAGAGCCAAGAAATTTCTAGACACCAATTGAACAATCTAGCTATTTGGATTGAAGAACTTAATGTTTCATTACAAGAACTTCAAGCTTCGCAAGACTTGTTGCTTGCTAAAAAGTCAGTCTTAGTTAAACAACAACAATTAGTTGAAAAACGCGCTCGATCCTTTAGTGATACCTCCTTGGAATATAACCAACAAGCCCAACAAATATTGGCAAAATTCCAAACCACGCAGCAACAAGAATTAGAGCAAATACACCAATTGCAAGAAAAAGGGCAACAAGTGTTGACTTTGCTTGAAACCGTTTATAAAGAAAAACGGCATCTTGCCTTATCAAAACCACGTCAATTACCAACCAATACGGCAGAATGGCAAAGTTTACTGGGAGAAATCGCCACCCTACCGATTTTCTTGTTACGCCAATTACAATTCACTGGACAGGGCTTAATACAAGCCTTTCAACAAACACAGCTTCAACGCTGGGGGATTATCGGGATTATCATCCTGATTTGGTTAGGTTTAGTCATTGGCAGCCATATTTGGTTTAATCGGATACTCAATATCTTAAGCAATAGCAAAATACAGCGTTTTGTTGGTCACCTCTTGCCAGCATTACATCTGTGGCGCCTGAATATCCTGAGCATTACTGTTATCAGTATATTTTTATTATTACTTTGGCTAACCCAACCAGCCCCCTTAAGTTTCACTGTCACCCTGACTTTATTATTAACTTGGCTGGTATGCAAACTACTGATTAACCTCTCTTGGTTAAGCTTAGCCGCGCCAGAAGCCAAAATCCAAAACCATAAACTCTATCGGCAACTACGTCGTGTCATTCTGATTATAGGCTCATTAACTGTCATCACTGTCTTGATGCATATTGAAAATCAAGCATACGCGGATAGATTATCGCTCACAATACGTGATCTGGGCGACAGTTTGTTTATGATTCTATTATCTTTGACGGTGTTACCTCTTTGGCAAATCCGCCGGCTAATATTGACTACCCTGTCAGAAAATTTAACCGGCGATTGGCGCTTAATCAATCATCTTATCACGCTCATTGTCCCAGCCATTTTGATCATCTCAATATTAGGCTTGGTGGGTTACATTAACTTGGGTTGGACAGTTGTCCAACAATTTAGCTTATTTTTAGCCGCATTAATCGTTTGGATGATTGCACGAAGAATAACTTATGATTTGATCAACTGGTGGAAAAATTCGGTCAAAGAAGATAATCGTCTTTATGAATTATGGCAGGAAGATATCATTCCCTTAGTGCAAAAATTGCTCGGTATCGTTCTATTAGCCTTGGCAGTGGTATTCTACTTCTGGATAACGGGAGGACTTGTCGATGCGGCGGTTAAGGATGATATAGCCCAATTTTTAAGTTTTTCCCTCATCACTTTGGGCAACGGTAACCAAATCACAGTAGGTAGTGTACTATTATCAGTCTTTATTATCTGGTTTGTATTTTGGTTAGGCAGTTGGTTTCGCGGTGTCAGTCATCGGTGGGTTTATTTAAAAATCAAAGATGTTGGATTACGTAACAGTTTATCGGTATTTACTCAGTATGGGGTGATTATTATTGGGCTTTTAATTGCTTTAAAAGCCATTGGTATAGATCCCACAGCCTTGGCTGTATTTGCCGGTGCTCTCGGTGTTGGTGTTGGTTTTGGGCTCCAAAACATTGTGAATAACTTTGTCAGTGGCATTTTATTGCTAGTTGGACGACACATCCGTGTGGGTGACTTGGTCACCATTGGTTCATTTGAAAACCTAACGGTTAAGGAGATCAATTGGATTAATACTCGATTTGATCAGTTTGGTATCAAAGTCGTCATTCCTAATAGTGACATCTTGGGTTCCAAGATTAAAAATTTTACGCTTCCAGATGACAAAAATCTAGTTTGGTTCTGGCCTTCGATCTACATTGATCCGCAGATTCCGCCAGAGAAGGTCGAAAAAATCCTTACTGAGGCTTTGACGGGAATTGAGGGTCTGGTTGACATTTGGGTACTGATGGCGGGGCTTAAACCATCCGGTGTCATGGAGTATTGGCCCTGCTTTACCTGCACATATCCTGACAGATGGGGTGTCCAAGAACGGGTATGGCATCGCATTTGGACTCATCTTAAACAGGCCGGTATTGAGCCAGCAGTACCCAGTCAGGAAATTCGTATGTTTGATGGAACTCAAGGCCAAACCATGCACAGTGGAACTCCACATGTTCCACCAATGGCGTAGGGTGCGTCCCACGCACCTTTACTTTAACATAAGCGGTATGGATTGAGGGAGGGGAGGGTGCGTAGGACCAATGCCACCAACGCCCCAGGGCAACCACAAGGGATTGCCCCTACGTAATATAACGGTTTGTAGGGGAAGTTCCCTACGGGATTGCCCTTAGATCCCTCCTTAAGGTCGGGACAGGCTTAATGGCATTGGTGCGTAGGACGCACCCTACGCTTCAATGCCACCAACGCCCCAGGGCAACCACTAGGGTGTTGCCCCTACGTCATATAACGGTTTGTAGGGGAAGTTCCCTACGGGATTGCCCTCGACACGATATGGCATTGACCCTACGCTTACTCACCACTTTTTTTAATTAATTTAATTTATGAATAATCTCAAAAAAATATCATTCATTGGCACCGGCAGTATGGGTAAGCCAATGATATTTAAATTGCTTGATAAAGGTTATCAAGTTAAAGTGTACGACAAATACCCAGAAATGGCAAAATCCGTTATGGCAGCAGGTGCCGTTTGGGAAAAGAGCCCAAAAGAAGCCGCCAAAAATGCTGATATTGTCATCACCTGTTTACCCTTACCTCATCATCTGTTAGAAAATATGTTAGGGGAACAAGGTGCTGTTGAGGGAATGGAAAAAGGGACCACTTGGATCGACTGTTCAACAACCGACTATCACAATACCAAACATATAGCGGGTGTCGCTGCTCAAAAAGGCATTTTGAGCTTAGAAGCCCCAGTGAGTAATTTATCCCACATGGGAGTTGATTTTGCGAATGTCAGTTTTTATGTGGGTGGAGACAAACAAGGCTTTGATGACAGTGAAAAAGCCTTAAATAGCATGGGTCAAATCTCATTCTATGTCGGTGAGATTGGTCGAGGCCAAACGGTTAAATTGTTTACTAATTTACTGTTTTATACCGCAATGGTAACTTGGAGTGAATTGCTGATCATTGCTAAAGCATCTGGCATTCCTCTACATTGGTTATGGGATTTTATAAAAGCGTCTCAAGGAAACTGTTTTGTCACAGAACAAATCACTCCATTTATATTTGATGGAAGTTATGACTGTTCTTGTACTTTAGAGATTACCGTTAAGGATACGGCATTAACGGTCGATTTGGCTGATGAACTCAATGTACCTCTACCGATTGGTAGAATAGTTGAAGAAAGGTATCGCTTAGCAGGTGAAAAGTACAACCCCCATGATAATCATGTTCTGATCACAAAATTGATTGAAGAAGAGAACAACATGGATTTAAGGGTGCCTGGGTTTATTGCGCCCTCTAAATATGGAGCCAACCCTAACTATGTCATGCCAAACGAATTTGTTGAAGATGACTATGGTCGGATTAAACCAAAATTACCAGCGAACTATAAATCGCCAGATAAAGATTTAGATGCCAGTTTAATTGATCTCGCTCAGTCTCTGAGCGACTTTATGGCTTATGTCAATTATGAAATCTTGCAGGAATCCTATCGGTTAGGGAAAAACATGGGATTAAATCAAGAACTCTTGAGGGAAGTTGTTAGATGGAGTTGTGGACCAAGTTGGGTTGCCGATCATGAAGACCGTTTTCGGCCAGAAAAACCGGTCTTAGAAAAGATCGCCGCGATTGAAACTGCAAACCCAAACCTTCATCTTCCCGCTATCAGGAAAATTATTTCTCATAATCTAAGGAGGTTTAATAATGGCTCATAAACAGACTTCAGAAGAAAGTGACTCCCAAAGTTGGGATATCATTAAGGAGTCCCACGCTTTATCGGGTGAATCTGAAGAGCTTGATAAGTATTACCACAAATGGGCAGACACCTATAACGAAGATGTGTTGAATGAGCAATATTCTGGTCCCAAATATATTGTCAATTTTTTTACCAAACTACAGAATCAAGAACCAGAAAATAAAAGGGAAGCCAAGCTTGGGATTCTTGATGCTGGCTGTGGAACCGGCTTAGTTGGCATCGCGCTTAAACAAAAGGGTTATTCTCACATTGATGGATGTGACTTATCTGAGAAGATGGTTGAAATAGCTCATCAAACCGATGTTTACAGCTCACTCACTGCTGGTGTCGATCTCAATAACATGACGGACTTTCAAGAGAAACAGTACGATGTCACAATTAGCTGTGGTGTCTTTACGCTTGGGCATGTACCGCCAAGTGCCTTGGAAGAACTAATAAGGATTACCAAAACCGGGGGGCTAGTTGTTATGAGTACACGGAATAGTTACTACGATAGCACTGATTTCCAAGCGGTTTGTGATCGTTTAGAGAATGAAGGCCACATCAAAGTAGTTGAACATATTGTTGGCCCTTATATTGCCGAAGAGGGCTCGCATTATTGGGCATTTAGAGTCTGTTAAGATTTCAATTTAATTGGAGATATATTATATGAGCAATAGTTTACCCATCATTTCTTTATCAAAATTAGCTGAGAAAGACGCTCAAGAAGTTGAAAAATTATACAACGTTTGTTGTGACAATGGTTTTCTCTATTTGAAAGACCATGGAGTGCCACTCTCTACCATTCGCGACACCATTAAGGCATGTCGGGCTTTTTTTGAACTCCCGGATGACATTAAACGCAACTATGGACAAGAACACCAAAAAGTCCATCCTAACACCTCAAGAGGTTATAGTCCTCTGGGTGGTGAGACGCTCTATGGTGCAGCGGGAGCTGATCCGAAAGAAATTTTCGATTTTGGTTTTGATAAGCCACCTTCAGATCAACCTTTCACTGGCCCTAATTTTATGCCGGATGATACGGTGGCACCCAATTTCACAGCCTCCCTCTACAAGTTACAGCATGAAATCATGTCTAAAGTGGCACCTAAGCTGTTAAGAGGGTTTGCTTTGGCGCTCAAGTTGGAAGAAGATTGGTTTGATAAATATTTTGATGATCCCGTTTTACTCCAGCGTGTTATCTACTATCCAGCCAATGGTGGCAAAGCGGGTAAACATACCGATAATGGTATTTTTACCGTTTTAATCCAAGAACCGTTACCGTCTCCTTCCCTCCGAGTTTATACCGAAGATCACTGGATTGATGGCCCGTGTCCTGAAGAACTGTTCGTTATCAATTTGGGGGACATGTTGCAGCTCTGGACTGACGGTTTATTTGTCAGTACCCCTCACGAAGTCATTCATGATCTTCCTGTGACTCGGATATCATTGCCTTCTTTTGTCTATCCTAATATTGATACGATCCTTGAACCGTTTGGTACGGATAAAAAAATCAGTACCAAAGAAGTGATGCTCAAAAACTTTGATTCCATTTGGGTTTCCAAGAAAGGCGGTGGGATGAGAGTTGACGAGTTGAAATAAGTTGGAGAAAAACTCTTAAATAAAACAATATGACACAATTAATGAATGCCGTTCTTCTGACTGGATTTGGCGGTCCAGAAAAACTAGTCTATACCCAAGTACCTAAGCCCACCCCGCAAAACGGAGAAGTTTTGATTAAAGTGGGTGCTTGTTCCGTCAACAATATGGACTTGAATCTTCGTAATCAATGGTACGGTCAGAATTTCCAAGAGATACAAACGGGCAAAAATGACATTTTCAGCTCGGCTAGTTGGCAACACGGAGAAGGAGTCCAGTTACCTATGATTCAAGGTGCTGATATTGTAGGTAAAGTTATTGAAATAGGCTCCAATGTCAACCAAGAACTATTGCACCAGCGAGTTATTGTTAATCCTTATATTTCTAAAAATGACCTTTATATTGGTAGTGAAATCAATGGGGGATTTGCTGAATACACTGTCATCCCTGCTACCAATGTGTATCCGATGACTTCATCGCTTTCTGATGTGGAAATCGCCACTTTTCCTTGTTCTTATTCAACGGCTGAAAATATGGTAACAAAAGCACGAGTCACTAAAGCAGATACGGTATTAATTACCGGTGCGTCTGGTGGTGTAGGCAGTGCTCTTATCCAGTTAAACAAAATTCTAGGAGCCACTGTTATTGCCGTAGTGGGTGCTAACAAGGAATCTTACGCTAAAGATTTGGGGGCTGATTATGTCTATTGTCGAGATGAGCAGTTAGCTTCCAATTTGACTCAACATCAAGTTACCGTAAGTTTAGATGTTGTTGGAGGAAGTTATTTTGATATCCTCGTTAAAATACTCCAAATAGGTGGCCGGTATGTTTGTAGTGGAGCCATTGGGGGACCTTTGGTGAAGTTGGATTTGCGCGACTTGATTTACAAAGATTTACAAATGAGTGGCGCAACACGCTTAGAACCGGAAGTTTTTCCTAACTTAGTTAGGTATATTGAACAAGGTTTGCTAAAACCCTTAGTTGCAAAAGTGTTTCACCTTTCTGAAATCAAAGAAGCACAACAATTTTTTCAAAGCAAAAGCTTTTTTGGAAAAGTGGTGATTACCCATCAACAACCCTAATAGAAAAATTGCTATGAAAATAACTCGCATTTCCGTCTATCAAGTTGATTTACCACTTGATAAACCTTACTGGCTTTCTGGTGGTCGGCTAAAATTTGAAAAGCTAGATAGTACTATTGTCTCAATTGAAACGGATGAAGGAATAACCGGCTGGGGAGAAGCTTGTCCTTGGGGTGTCACCTATTTACCAGCTTTTGCGGGTGGTATTCGAGCGGGTATTGCTGAACTGGCACCAGCTATAATAGGGCAGGAACCCCGCCATCTGGATTATATCAACAAAATCATGGATATTGCGCTCCCTGGACACTGGTACATAAAATCTGCTCTTGATATGGCTTGTTGGGATATTCTGGGTAAATCTGCGAACTTACCGCTTTATGCCCTACTGGGTGGACGCTTCAGTTCGCACGTCACCTTGCACAACATGGTTTCTACGGGCACGCCAGAGGAAATGCTCGCCATTGTGCGGGCTGGACGTGCGAAAGGTTATACTATTTATTCCGCTAAGATTGGGGCGGATGTTAGCCTTGATATTGAGCGCATTCAAGCACTACTTGCCGATTTACCTCCTGGTGAAAGTGTGACTTTTGATGTGAATCGAGCTTGGTTGCCTGATCAAGCTATTATTGTTATGAACACGATTAATGATGCCCGTCCTTACTTTGAGCAACCTTGTGAAACGCTAGAAGAATGCAGTACAGTACGCCGCCTAACACGCCAACCCATTATTCTTGATGAATGTATTCAATCCTTTGAAGATTTATTATTGGCACAACGCGATCAAATAGCACAAGCGATTGGACTCAAGGTGGGGCGGGTTGGTGGCTTGACGAAAGCTAAGCGGATGCGCGACTTTTGTGTTGCAACGGGCATTCGCATGAACATTGAGGATACCGGAGGTAGCGTGATTTCCGATACAGCGGTTATCCATCTGGCAATGGCAACACCAGAAACCCATCGTCGAGCGACTTGGGAATGTTCACCACTTCATTCAGTTGTCACGGCTGATGGCGGTTACATACGCGAAAATGGAAAAGCCACTTTACCTGATAGCCCGGGCTTGGGTATTGAACCGCGTCTGGCGATTTTAGGTGATCCCGTCGCTGTCTATTCATAACCGATCATTGGTTAGTTGATAACTTAGCTAACTGGTGAATTTTTAGAAACCAAGGAGATACATTAGATAATGACTGATAACGTTATTCGTATCAATGCCGACTTCGCCGTTTACCGTTTGAAGTGTCAAAAATCGGCACGGAAGAAATCGCGGACATTTCTAATTTAGAAGTCCAGAACGATCTCGTCGTGTTGATTTCTGAAAAACAAGGCCATTTAAGCGTATCCTGTGAATACAATGCACAATTGTTTGAAAAAACTTTAATTGAACGGATGTTAGGGCATTTTCAATCCCTGTTAAGTGCTATTATCGCCGATCCCAACCAAGCGATTTCCACCTTACCATTGTTGACACCAGCCGAACAGCACCAAATATTGGTGGAATGGAACGATACCCAACAAAATTACCCGCATAAATGTTTTCATCAATTATTTGAAGAACAAGTCACACGTAGCCCCGATGCAGTCGCGGTAGTTTTCAAACATCGGCAACTCACCTATCGGGAACTCAATCAACGCGCTAATAAGCTAGCACATTATTTACTGAAAAATGGTGTTGAGCCAGAAATGCTTGTGGGTATCTGTATTGAGCGCAGCTTAGACATGTTAATAGGATTATTGGGCATACTCAAAGCTGGGGGTGCTTATGTTCCCTTAGATCCCACTTATCCTGAAGATCGTCTTTCTTACATGTTAGATGACGCGAATGTACAAGTGCTATTGACTCATTCCGCCTTAGTCAAAGGGCAATTATCATTTCTGTTGAAAACAGCAAAGAGCAAACAACCATTAACAATTATCTCTTTAGATACCGACTGGAAGCGCATTTCTCAGCACAGCCAAAATAACCCTTTTAGTGGAGTATTGCCCGAAAACTTAGCTTATACCATCTACACATCTGGTTCGACTGGCAAACCCAAGGGAGTTCAAATTCCTCATCAGGCAGTGGTCAATTTTTTAAGCTCAATGAGCCAAACACCCGGATTGACAGACAAAGATACTTTATTGGCAGTCACCACCATTTCTTTTGACATCGCAGGGCTAGAACTTTACCTACCACTGACGGTTGGCGCGAAGGTCGTTTTGGCTAGCCATGATGTCGCGGCTTCTGGGCAATTATTGGGCAAGCTGATTAAAAGCTCTGGCACAACCGTTATGCAAGCCACGCCTGCCACTTGGTATCTCTTATTGGCAGCCAAATGGGAAGGCGATCCACAACTTAAAATATTAATCGGTGGCGAAGCACTACCTAAAGAATTGGCTAATCAGTTACTTGATAAAGTGGGATCAGTCTGGAATATGTATGGCCCCACCGAAGCCACCATCTGGTCAACCCTTTATCAAGTACCCAGAGTAAGCGATTTAATCTCGCTAGACACCCCTGAATCAATTGGCCGCCCCATTGCCAACACACAAATCTATATTCTCAATTCCAATTTACAACCAGTTCCTATCGGTATAGCAGGCGAATTGCATATTGGCGGTGCAGGGCTGGCGCGTGGTTATCGTCACCGTCCCGAATTAACCAACGAAAAATTTATTACGAATCCCTTTGATTCAAATAGTAATCGTCTCTACAAAACCGGAGATTTAGCGCGTTATCTCCCAGATGGCAACCTAGAATTTTTGGGGCGTATTGATCATCAAGTCAAAGTGCATGGCTTTCGGATTGAATTGGGAGAAATTGAAGCCGTTTTAAATCGACATCCCGGTGTGCATCAAAGCGTTGTGACCGTTCAGAAAACTGGAAAAGATAAACGTCTAGTCGCTTATGCCGTACCTGATCTCCATTATCAAGGTGAGGAAGAATCAGATGAAAGCATCTCCGACGATGAACAAGTCTCGCAATGGCAACAATTATGGGATTTGGCTTATCAACAACAAGATGCGGATAATGCTGACCCAACTTTTAATATCAGTGGTTGGAATGATAGCTATACCGGTGCGCCTATTCCAGTGCAGGAAATGCGTGAATGGCTAGATACAACCGTGGCACACATTCTTTCTGCCTGTCAACCACAGCGCGTGTTAGAAATTGGTTGTGGTACTGGCATGTTGCTATTTCGGATCGCACCACATTGCCAGCATTATTGCGGTAGTGATATTGCGCCAACGGCTTTGCGCTATATCGACGAGCAAATGGATAAGTTGCAGGGCGAATGGTCTCATGTTACCTTGCGTCAAGGTTCAGCAGACAATTTTGATGATCTCAAACCGGCTGAATTTGATACGCTCATCATTAATTCGGTGGTGCAATTATTTCCAAGTATTGATTATTTAGTAGATGTCTTGGAAAAAGCCATCCAATTGCTCAAACCCGGTGGTTCGATTTTTATCGGCGATGTGCGTAATTTACCCCTACTGGAAGCCTTTCATGCCGCCGTTCAGCTTTGTCGCGTCCCTGATGAACTCCCCCTAGAAACCTTACGTTATCGCGTTCAAAAAAGTATGGTTCAAGAGGGACAAATGGCCATTGAACCCGACTTTTTCCTCGCATTAAAGCAACGTTTGCCACAAATCAGTCATGTTGAAATTCAATTGCGACAAGGACAAGCACATAATGAAATGACCAAATTTCGTTATGATGCGGTTTTACATCTCAATCAAGAGGATAAACCAATCGAACCGCATTGGTTGGACTGGCAAACGGATAACTTAACCTTATCATCTGTGCAAGAATATCTCGCTGATAATCAATCACAGATATTGGGTATTAAAAATATCCCTAATGCCCGTCTTACAATGGAAATGAAGCTGCTAGAATGGTTAGAAACTGAACCCGTTTCAACCGCCGCCGAACTACAGCAAGCCTTACAACAATTAGACGAGCCGGGTATTGAACCCGATGAATGGTGGAATTTAAGCCAAGCTTACACCGTTTTCATCAATTGGTCAGATAAGCAAAAAGGCTGCTATGATGTTTTATTTCAACAAGGTGAAACGCGGTTGCCTCATTTCTCCAAAGCAATGCCCAGCCTTGATGTGGCACCACTGACGACTTATGCTAATAATCCCCTTCAAGGACAGATTGTCAGTAAATTAGAGCCAGCTTTGCGTCGCTATTTAAAAGAACATTTGCCCGATTACATGGTACCGACGGCTTTTGTCATACTTGATGAAATGCCCTTGACGCCCAATGGTAAAGTCAATCGTCGCGCCTTGCCAGCCCCTGAAAAAAACCGTCCAGCCTTATCAAGCAAACTCACCCTGCCCCAGTCTGACAGTGAGCAAATGATTGCTAAAGTATGGAAAGATGTGCTGCAATTAGAGCTTGTGGGTATTCATGACAATTTCTTTGAACTGGGTGGTAATTCTTTACATCTGACTCAAGTTCATAACCAATTAACGGAACTGTTGGAGTCAGAACTGTCAGTGGTGCGCTTGTTTCAATACCCTACCATACAAAGTTTGGCTCAACATTTAACTAAGCCAGCCAAAGAAGTCAAGGCTCAAAAACTGAGCTTTCAAAAAGTACCAGAGACTGCCAAACCAACTGTCACCAATGATATAGCCATTATTGGTTTATCAGGCCGTTTTCCGGGGGCTAATGATCTTGAGGCTTTTTGGCAAAATTTGCAAGACGGGGTTGAATCAATTACATTTTTTGCGGATAACGAATTGGAAGTCGCTGATCCGACGAGGCTCACTGATCCTAACTATGTTAAAGCGGGTGCGGCGTTGTCAAATATCGACCAATTTGATGCGGCTTTTTTTGGATATAGTGCCCGTGAAGCAGAAATGATGGATCCCCAACATCGTTTGTTTTTGGAGTGTGCTTGGGAAGCGGTGGAAAATGCCGGTTATAACCCAGAAAATGACCAAGGGTTGATAGGGGTTTATGCCGGTTCTGGGATGAATACCTATTTAATTAATAATGTTCATCCTCATCGTAATTTTTCTCCTGCTCGTACTTTTTTAGAATCATCCAGTGATTTACAAGTCAGGCTAGCCAATGGTACAGATTTTCTCACCACCCGCGTTTCTTATAAGCTCAATTTAACGGGCCCCAGCGTCAATATTCAAACGGCCTGTTCAACGTCCTTAGTCGCTGTTCATACCGCTTGCCAAAGTTTGCGAAATGGTGAATGTAATATGGCATTAGCAGGTGGCATCAGTATCACCGTGCCTCAAAAAGTTGGGTATTTGTACCAAGAAGACATGATTTGTTCACCTGATGGGCATTGTCGTGCTTTTGATGCCAAAGCGCAAGGCACCGTTTTTGGTAGCGGAGGCGGCATAGTAGTCCTCAAATTACTCAGTCAAGCCCTTGAAGATGGGGATCAAATTCATGCCGTTATCAAAGGCTCTGCCATTAACAACGATGGAGCTTTAAAAGTTGGTTATACCGCGCCGAGTGTAGAGGGACAGACTCAAGTCATATCAGAAGCTTTAGCGAATGCAAACATTGATGCACATACGATTTCTTATGTCGAAGCCCACGGTACTGGTACAGCATTAGGCGATCCAATTGAAATGGCAGCACTAACCCAAGCCTTTCGTCAACATACCGCCGAAAACGGTTTTTGTGCTATCGGTTCGGTGAAAACCAATGTGGGTCATTTAATCGAAGCGTCTGGGATTACTGGCTTGATTAAAACCGTATTAGCACTCAAACATAAGTCCTTACCACCCACCCTTCATTTTAACCAAGCTAATCCGGGTATTGATTTTGCTAATAGTCCTTTTTATGTCAATACCGCCAACTCAGAATGGAAAACCACTGACATACCTCGCCGCGCTGGTGTCAGTTCTTTTGGTATGGGCGGGACTAATGCCCATATGATTTTAGAACAAGCCCCTAAACCGGCTAAAATTGATAAACCGGCATTAGAAGATCGTCCGTTGCATCTATTAACCCTATCGGCTAAAAGTGAGCAGGCTCTACAAGAATTAGCGCAACGCTATGTCAATTATCTGAAGACTGACACTTCGCTGGCTGATATTTGTTTTACGGCGCATACTGGGCGTAAGCATTTTGAGCATCGCCTAACTGTTGTGGCGGCTTCGAGTCAGCAACTTCAAGCACAATTGCAGGATTTTTCTCCAGCGACAGTGGTTAATGTACAACCCAAGAAAATAGCCTTTTTATTCACGGGGCAAGGCTCACAATATGTAGGCATGGGACAACAACTTTACAACACCCAACCCACTTTTCGACAAGCATTGGATCGTTGTGACGAGATTTTGCGTCCTTATTTAGACAAGCCCCTATTGGAAGTTTTATATCAAGACAATCAAGATAGTACAACATTATTGGATGAAACCGCCTACACCCAACCAGCTTTATTTGCGCTGGAATATGCCCTGTATCAATTATGGACTGCTTGGGGTATAAAACCTGATGTCGTCATGGGGCATAGTGTGGGAGAATATGTGGCGGCTTGTGTGGCTGGGGTATTTAGCTTGGAAGATGGACTAAAACTAATTGCAGAACGAAGTCGCCTAATGCAAGCCTTACCGCAACAAAATGGCGAAATGGTATCGCTATTGGCTTCAGAACAACAAGTCCGGGCGGCACTTGAATCCGTTGAAAACGTCTCTATTGCAGCGATTAATGGCCCAAATAGTCTTGTGATTTCTGGGCAAGGTGATGCCATTAACGCCGTTTGTGCCCAGCTTTCAGCGACAGCCGGTATTAAAACCAAAAAATTAACCGTTTCTCATGCGTTCCACTCGCCCTTAATGGAACCGATATTAGCTGATTTTGAGCAAACGGCTCAACAAATCCGTTTTTATCCTCCACAAATTCCGCTTATTTCTAACATCACTGGTGAGCTTGCAACCGATGAGATCACAACCCCAGCGTATTGGTGTCGTCATATCCTCAAACCCGTTAAATTTGCCACCAGCATGGATAGCATTGCACAGCTTGGTGTCGAGATATTTCAGGAAATCGGCCCCAAACCCATTTTATTAGGCATGGGGCGCCAGTGTTTGCCTGAGAGTCAAGGCTTATGGCTACCTAGTTTGCGAGCTGGAACCGAGGATTGGCAACAATTATTGACCAGTTTGGGAGAACTCTATAAATATGGCGTTTCCATTGACTGGCTTGGTTTTGATAAGGATTATGCTCGACACAAAGTCTCTTTGCCGACTTATCCTTTCCAACGTCAAAGCTATTGGTTAGACGCGCCTGATTGGTATCGTGCGGGGAGATTTCCAAATGAAACTGAATCCCTAGATAATTCACTTTATGAAGTGGCATGGCATAAAAAACCTCAGCCAGTTTCTACAAACAATACGGTTGAGCAAAAGCACTGGCTCATTTTTTCTGATAGTCAAGGCATTGGGCAACAATTGGTGACACTGCTTCAATCAAAAGGTGAGCCTTGTATTGTTGTTTATCATGGAAAGGAATATCAACAAAAGGATGAACAAACTTTTCAGATAGATGCAACTACGCCAGAACATTTTCAACAACTTTTGCAGGCAATTCCAAGCGTGCAGGGTGTGATACAACTGTGGAGTTTAGATGCAGCTAAAACTTTGGCAAGTGTAGATGACTTAGACAAAGCCACCGCAATAAGTTGTGGTAGTGCATTGCATTTAGTCCAGTCTATCGTCAAAACATATCCTGAACTGCCCTCTCTGTGGTTGGTAACTCAAGGAACACAATCGGTAGATAAAACGGCAGCTGTACCTGGTATTGCTCAATCTCCTTTATGGGGACTTGGTAAAGTGATTGCGCTGGAACATCCTGAATTTAATAGTGTTTTAGTGGATTTAGAACCTGAAGCCAAACCTGATGAACAAGCAAAAGCTTTATTTGAGGAAATTGGCTTAACTGAAAAGGAACAACAAGTCACTTTTCGCAATCAAAATCGTTATGTGGCTAGATTAGTACGCCGTAGCCCAACGGAAAATGTACAAACACCTCTTAAGTTCCGTGAGGATAATAGCTATCTGATTACTGGTGGTTTAGGAGGATTAGGTTTAAAAGTCGCTCGCTGGTTGGTAGAACATGGCGCACGACATCTGGTACTCGTGGGACGTAGTGGCACTCATCCAACTATTGAGAGTCAATTAAAAGCCTTAGAAGCAGCAGGTGCTAAGGTGACAGTCATCAAAGCTGATATATCTGATGCCGATCAAGCTACACAATTGTTCACTGATATTAAAAAATCTTTACCACCATTGCGAGGTATTATTCATGCCGCTGGTGTTGTGAAATTTGGTAGTGTATGGCAACAAGAGTGGGAAGGTTTTACACAAGTAATGGCAGCTAAAGTTCGAGGTGCTTGGTTGTTGCACACACTGACGAAAGAACTGCCTTTGGACTTTTTTGTTTGTTTTTCATCACTAGCTTCTTTATTAGGATCACACGGCTTAGGCAGTTACTCAGCGGCTAATGCCTTCATGGACGCGCTAGCACATTATCGCCACTCGCTGAAACTGCCTGCTTTAAGTATCAACTGGGCTTCTTGGAGCGAAGTGGGTATGGGTGCTAAGTTGGATACTGATCATCAAAACCGATTAACGGAGTGGGGACTTCTACCGATAACACCAACAAAAGGCTTATCAGTACTAGCACAACTGCTCCAACAACAGGTGGTGCAAGTAGGGGTAATGCCGGTAGAATGGTCCAAGTGGTTGCAACAATTTCCTAAGCAACCTGCTTTCTATAACAATGTGGTGACATCAAACACAGCCATTAGCAATGAAAAAACTATTAATTTTATAGATAAATTAACCGCTACGCCGACACAAGAACGCCGAGAATTATTAGTGACTCATATTCGCACCCAAGTGTCGAAAATCATCGGCTTGCAGCCTCAACAAATCGCTTTGGATCAAAACTTAATGGATTTAGGGCTAGATTCTCTGATGGCGATTGAATTTAGAAATTGGCTGAAATCTAGCTTGGGATATCCCCTGCGTTCTACCCTGTTATTTGAGCATCCAACAATAGCGGCTTTGGTTGATTATTTATTCCAAGAAGTGCTGACATTAGAAGGTTTGGAAAAAACGCAAAATGACTCGTATCATTCCACCTTAGTACCCATTCAGCCTCATGGCAACAAACCCGCTTTTTTCTGTGTCTCAGGAATTTTTGGAAATGTCTTTGATCTCTATCAATTAGCCCGTTACTTGGGGACAGAACAACCGTTTTATGGTTTGCGTGCATTAGGTATTGATGAGGATATAGCACCTTACAATCAGATGAAAGAGATAGCGGCTCATCACCTCAAAGCCTTGCAAACAGTTCAACCACAAGGACCATATTTTATAGGTGGTTATTCCTTTGGCGGTAAAGTCGCTTTTGAGATGGCTCAGCAATTACAGCAACAAGGACATGAAGTATCCTTATTGGTTATAATGGATATTCATGTTACTGTCCCTGAAAAAGAAAAGGATGTTTCTCAATGGAGTGATGCTCAGGTTATCACTGAATTTGCAAAAATTTATGGCAGTGCCCTTAAAAAAGACCTCAATACTGATACCCTCATATCTATTACTGGAAATGAACAATTGAGGTATCTATTAGAACGTTTGAAAGCAGTAGGGCAAAGCTTGAGCGAAACCGAACTGAAGCGACATTTGTCTGTTTACAAGGCTAACCTTCAAGCAGCAGCGGAATATGTGCCCAATGAAATACCTATTCCAATTATCTTCTTGCGGGCAAACGAATTTGAGCCGAATAACGATTTTCTCCCAGATGAGGCAACCACTGTTGCTGATCCAACTTGGGGTTGGGAGCAAGTTTCTAGAACCGTAGAACACCAAATTGTACCGGGAAGCCATTTTACGATGATGAACGAACCACAGGTTCAGGTATTGGCAGAACGGTTAAAAATATGTATAGATTGAGAAACGTAAACTAGGCAAAGTTGCAAAATCGTTAAATAATTTAGTCAACTTCAAAACCAGACCTGGCATGTATGGGATTTTGTTTAACTTAATGGCATTGAGGTCGGGTAAGACCTGGCAGGTTTGGGTTTAACCTGCCAGGTCTGGTTTTGACTTTGACTTGAAAAAGGAAAAAAACATGAAAGCAGACGCAGAAATTCTCAAACAGCTTTACAAGGCTAAGAATCCTCAAGAAATCGCTGAGATTTATAATCAGTGGTCAAAAAATTATGATGAAGGTTTGAATGAAGGCTCCGGTTATGTGGCACCACAATGGTGTTTGAAACTTTTGGAAAAGTATGTGCCCTCTAAAGACGCTCACCTCTTAGATGCTGGTGCCGGCACTGGGTTATTTGGACAACTGCTCCATCAACGCGGTTACCATAACATAGTAGGCATAGATGTATCAGAAGGGATGTTGGAAGAGGCCCGGAAAAAGAATGTCTATACCGAAGTCCATCAGAAAATATTGGGCGAACCACTTGGTTTTCCCACCGATTCTTTTGATGCTACTATCAGTGTTGGCGTTTTCTCTCCGGGACAGGGATCTAGCAGTGCTTTTGATGAACTGATCCGTATCACCAAGCCTGGCGGGTATATTATTTTTACGATACAGCCCCAATTTTATGAAAACAGCGATTTCGGCTTTAAACCAAAGCAGTTAGAGCTTGAAATCGCTGATAAATGGGTATTGGAAGAAAAAACAGAAAAATTTCAGGGTTTGCCTAAAAGTGAGCCAGATTTGTTCTATAACGTGTGGGTGTATAAGGTTTGTTAATGCTGTCCGCTAACAAAACATTCAAAAAATTTCATGGATTATTTCATAACAATTTTCAGTTTTTGTATTTTTATTGTCATTTTCTTGTGGGTTGGCGCGTTGGCTGCCAAAACTTCCAATAATACCGATGCAGATTACCTACTAGGAAATCGTTCTTTTGGAAAATATTTTATTGGACTCAGTGCAGGCGCAACAGGGAACAGTGGTTGGATTATGATAGGCGCGGTAGGCATGGCTTATACGATGGGCATTTCAGCTTTGCTCATGGTGATAGCGACTTTTTTGGGGGAATTAACTTTTTGGACTTTTTTCCCCAAGAAAGTCAACCAAATCTCCGTCGCTCAAAACTCACAAACCATTCCAGAATTCCTTGGTGTCCCCTTTAAAAAGCCTCAAGCTCAACGAGTGATTACTTTAATTGTTGCACTCATCATAGTTGTGTTTCTAGGTCAATGCCATTAAGTTAAGCTTTTTTGTAGGGTGGGTAGAGCGGATCGAAACCCACCAAACTCGTTGAAATTTATAACAATGGTGGGTTGGGCGTCCCATAACGATGTTGCGCGGGCAACCACAAGGGATTGCCCCTACCCACCCTACAATATTTCTTAACTTAATGGCATTGCATAAGAAATGGCCCATTCGTTTAATCCCAAAGACGACAGGGATTGACGGAAAAACAGTATTATTTTAAGCCTAGAAATCCGATTTTTTAAAAAAATCTGATTTCTCAATAGTATTGAAACTTCCGCTCTCGTGTACTAGGACTTTGGGGCAAAACAAATAAAAAAATTCTGGTGGAGACGCCGGCGCGTCTCCACGATAAATCACCCGACATATTGTGCCGGATGGGGTTGCAAACCCCGTCCAGCACAATACCAACTCCGGCTTAAAAATCTGATTTTTCACGACGGCTCGATTTCAGCACAAAAATAGACTAAAATGCTACAATTAAAAAACATTTCAAAAACTTACGGACAGACAATGGCCTTAAAAACCATCGAACTGTTTATACCAGAAGGCAAAACCACAATTCTGTTAGGACAAAGTGGCTCTGGTAAATCGACACTAATACGCATCATCAATGGCCTCATTCAACCAGACAGTGGCGGCACCGTCTTTTTTGAAGGCATACCAGTCACGCCACAAAACGCCCTAGACTTGCGGCATAAAATGGGCTACGTCATTCAAGAAGGGGGACTCTTTCCACACTTGACGGCTTATCAAAATGTAGCCTTGATGGCCGGCTATTTAGGTTGGTCAGCAGAACGCATTGATAAGCGCGTCACAGAACTGGCGCAATTGACTCAATTACCGGTGGACATACTAAATCGTTTTCCCACGCAATTATCCGGTGGACAACGCCAGCGCGTCAGTTTAATGCGAGCCTTGATACTTGATCCCGATTTACTCTTACTTGATGAACCACTTGGCGCACTCGATCCCATGATTCGTTCTGAATTGCAAACTGATCTAAAACAGATTTTTCAAACCTTAGGCAAAACCGTCGTTATCGTCACCCATGACATTGGTGAAGCCGGCTTTTTAGGCGATATGATCGTCTTATTGCGTGATGGGCAGATTGTTCAACAGGGGAGTTTGCCAGAACTGGTTCACACGCCAGCCGATCCCTTTGTCACCCTATTTATCAATGCACAACGTAGCCCTCTTGAAGTTTTAACGGGAAACCCATCATGAAAAAAACTTGGTTAATTTTAATATGTTTAATGATGACACACACGACACTCCCAGCCGCAGATGATTTGACTGTTAAAATCGGTTCCAAAGTACATACAGAAAGCGTTATTTTGGGTGAATTTGTTACCCATTTAGTAAATAATGTGGGAGGAAAAGCCATTCATCGGCGCGAATTGGGTGGCACTCAAGTCCTTTGGAAGGCACTCTTGAGAGGTGATATTGACATTTATTCAGAATACACCGGCACCATGACAAGAGAACTGTTTGTCGGCAGTGGACTGAAGACACTTGATGATATTCGTGGGCGACTGCTTCAAGACAATATATTTATGACAAACCCGCTGGGTTTTAACAACACTTATGCGATAAGCATGAAAAAAGCCGTCGCGGCAAAATATGGCATTCGCAAACTCTCAGATTTGCGACATTATCCAAATCTCAAATTTGGATTTGGCGAAAGTTTCATGGCTCGTAACGATGGGTGGCAAAGTTTACGTCAAACCTATCAACTGCCGCAAACCGATGTGCGCGGACTTCAGCATGATCTCGCTTATCAAGGGCTTAATCAGGGTGCGATTGATGTCATTGACGCTTATTCTACTGATGGTGAAGTAGCATACTATGATTTGCAAGTCTTGGAGGATGACTTGCAACATTTTCCCAAATACTATCCGCTGTTCATCTATCGCGCCGACTTACAAGAGCGTATGCCCCAAGTCATCAAAACCTTACAACAATTAGATGGCAAGATATCTGAGGCTGACATGACGAAAATGAATGCCCGCGCTAAATTAGATAAAGTGCCTGAAAACCAAATCGCAGCAGATTTTTTAGCGGAAAAATTGGCCATTAAAGTTGAGATTCCAGAAAACAGTCTCTGGAGTCGTTTGTATCAACTCACGATTGAACATCTCATTTTGGTCAGCATTTCACTGTTTGCGGCTATTGTCGTCTCAATTCCATTAGGTATTCTAGCCTTTAAATATAGCCGACTGGGTCAAATAATTTTAGGCATCGTGGGCATGATTCAAACCATTCCCTCATTAGCCATCTTGGTATTTATGATACCATTACTAGGCATTGGCAATTTGCCGGCTATTGCGGCTCTCTTTTTATATAGTCTCTTACCTATCGTCCGCAATACCTATCTGGGATTACATGATATTTCACCTCAACTAAGAGAATCCGGCCAAGCTTTAGGATTGCCACCAATGGCGCGTTTACGACTTATTGAACTACCATTGGCTTATCGCTCAATTTTTGCCGGTATAAAAACCTCAGCCATCATCAATATTGGCACGGCAACTCTAGGCGCTTTAATTGGTGCCGGTGGTTATGGGCAACCGATTTTAACTGGGATTCGTTTAGACAATACTGGTTTGATTTTACAAGGCGCAATACCTGCCGCCGTATTAGCGTTATTAGTTCAAGGGCTATTTGAATTAGCGGAAAGATGGATAGTGCCAAAAGGCTTGCAGGTGAAATCAAGGTGATTTATTGTCCTAGTAAAAATACTGTAAATAAATAACTTTCTTGCCGGAGCAGGATTGCAACCTGCTCCGCAACGTTTAATAAAAAAAAACACTTGATCTGCTTAAAATGAGCGGATAGAATACGCCCCCAACCTAGAAATCAGATTTTTTAAAAAAATCGGATTTCTTTAACGAGAAGTTCCCTACGGGAGGAAATCCGCTCCGCGTAATGAACGAAACAACAGTCAAATCTTATCCTTTCTTATAAACAATCCCTGTCGTTATGTTTGGAAATTCCTGCAACAATCAAAACCAAACTACAAGGATTATTTATAATAAGGGATAAGAACATACCAGTTATCTCAAGTAACTTCTCAAAACAAAACGGACAGCCTCAACACAATCACGATCAAATCACCAGTGGGTTATTTATACCATTGCTTGGCTCTCATGCTGCGTTGACGGTGCTTTTTTCTGCTTTGGGCTATAATATGTTATGGCAAACCACGGCATTTTGATTAAAGATGGACGTTCACTGGAAATGTTGCAACAAATAGATACCCTGGTTTTTGATAAAACGGGGAGCTAAACATTAGAGCCGCCGCAAGTTTGTTTTCTTTATCCCATCGAGCCGTTGGATGAAAAGACATTGTTGATTTACGCGGCAGCGGCAGAATATCGGCAAAAACACCCTATCGCTAGAGCGATACTTGCGGCGGCGGAACAACGCGGGCTAAATTTACCAACAATTGATGATGCTGCCTATCAAGTCAATGCCATTAAGTTAAGAAATATTGTAGGGTGGGTAGGGGCAATCCCTTGTGGTTGCCCGCGCAACGAAGTGGCGGGACGCCCAACCCACCATTGTTATAAATTTACGCCGGATCTTCGTCAACGAGTTGGTGGGTGTAGCGAAGCTCTACCCACCCTACAAAAAAAACGTATTT
>JSZA02000092.1 GCA_000785145.2 Candidatus Thiomargarita nelsonii | reverse complement strand
AACGAAGTGGCGGGACGCCCAACCCACCATTTGACGCGATTTGGTGGGTGCAGCGAAGCTCTACCCACCCTACAATTGTCGAAAATGGACTTATGTATAAGAGAGTGCGCCAGCGCGTGGGAACGAGAAATAACTGATAATTTTTATACTTGATTTTTGTGTGTATATTTATTATCCTTAGCGAACCCATTTTAAATCTGTGAAAATCCATAAAAACTTGGATTATCACTTGCGGCGTTTTCACAAAACTCAAATGCACATGATAACTGTACAAAAAGTCATTTATCACTCACAGGAGGTTTAATATAATAATGAAGAATGTCGACCGATTTTTAAGTATCGTGTTGGTAATGAGTCTTGCGTTGGTTGGTGTTAGTTGTCAGGCTCAACAGTCCTATCAAAACCAGTCTGCGGCTCCTCAAAGCAAGTATGCGATTACGTTTACGGAGTTTGTTGTAAAAAAAGAAGATTTTTTGGAAAAAGGTGACTCTGACTATCTTTTTTATGTCTACAACCCTGAAAAAAACACTTATAAACAGAAGTGTTTTAACCACATCACAGGTTGTAACAACAACGTATCAACAAACAAAGGCAATACAGTCCGTCTCGATGTGACGGTATCAAACTTGACTGCCAGCCATTTTGTTTATCTCATGGTTTTGGAGGATGATTCTTATTGGAATGTGTTAAACAAAACAGCAGATGTCTCTGATGAAATAATAAAACCGGAACTGGTTTATTTCAAACGCCAGAAATGGTATTGTTCATTTGAGAAACCTTGCCTAAAGATTCCTGTCCAATACCTGCTCAAGCATAAAGATTCTTGCTTGACTATGAAAACCGACTCAGGAAGTAACGAAATCTGCCTGCACTATGAGATTAAGGAGATTAAGCCACCGCAAAAGCTGCACTCCAACTTCAAAAGCAATCTCGAAGCACTTTCAGCCTTGTCAGGTTTATTTGATGGTAAAAATTTGGTTAATTTTTACCTTGGACAACGTGACTATAATGGTGGACAGGAAGTTAAGTTCCATGAATTCTCCGATGCCGCGACTAGTGTCACGCTTTATGCCAATGGTCAAAAATTTGATAATTTGCCCCTCAAAATTGCAAAGCCTGTGGTGGACTACCTCGCTGACAAATACCCCACTGGTTTATGGGTTATTAACGGCGGAGAATACGGAAACGCCTTAGCAGCCTACGGTGCTGATCAACTTGACAAAACAGGGTCAGCACCACCGCAAATTCGCGTTACTTGGCCAAAAGGTGTGAGCGAAAAATCTATCAATGATTGGTTGAAAACGCCCGCAAAAGGTCAATCAACACGCCCTTACCATACGATAAAAGTGTCTTACCAAAAAGGTGAGCATACGATTGATCGGGTGACTGGTTTAAGCGATAACAAGGATACTGTGTCCAACACCTTAACGTTGCCGGGCCGCTACACTTTGGGGAAACATCTCAATATTGGTCAAGTGGAATTATCCGGGATATTCTCTCTTTTTAAGAAAAAAAGCGAGGTGAAAGCCAATAAAATCACGTTAACGTTGCCAAAAGAAAAATTTAAGGCAAAATTAAACTTGCCTTCTGGATATGACAAAAATGACTGTATCCCTATTAGCAAAACCGTCAAAAAATGGTTTACGACGGACAAAGTGAGGTTACGATGTCCTCGCTTACCCAAGAGTCGGATTCAGCCTGACTTCGCGGATGGTGAAGTGTCGTTAGATGCTCAGCACAAAAAATTGTCTTTGGGGCTACGCTTTAAAAACAGAGATCAAAGCTCACTAGAAGGGTGGCAGATAGAGAGTAGCAATATCACCCTAACTAAACAAGGACAAGATGGTTGGTTCCTAGTCGATGCTCGTCAACTACCGGAGCTAAAAAGCTACAAAGACACGTTGACGCTAGTACCTCCAAAAGAGGATTTTTCAATTTTTTACCTCAATGAGCCGATTAAGGTTAAGTTATCAAAGGCACAATGGAAGTATATTTACACTGCCAAAACGACAACAGTACCAGACGGGGATAATGTGGCTGACATTAAAATCGAGGTACCCAATCCAAAGCTACGTCCTGTGGAGACTTTTAAAAACAGCGCCAACCCATGGACACCAGAAAAGCTCACATTTCTGTGTGATGGTAGCCAGTCGGATACATCACCATCACTGTGTGGTACAACTTGCCGTCTAGGCTCAAAAAAGGCCAAAAACAAAAGCGTTCAACTCATTTGTAATAAAAAAGCAGTGACAATCCCTTTGAAAAATTTGGAAGGTTATCTGATAACCAGCCAATTTCTAGGACAACGCTGGGGCACTCCCTCAGTTCGGCTTAAAGATCAAGCACTGACAGACTTTTTCTGTGGCGCTTGGCAGCGGCTGTTTCCTGTCCATAATCAAGTGATTGTAGTGGGTAAGAAGGATCAAAAGAGTGGGGATGTACAGGTCGCAAAATTGAGTAACATGACTCTCCCTCGCAATCCAAAGCAAAGGCAAACTCTATCCCTTGCTACCATCACTGCTGACAAAAAGCCAATTTGGTCTTATCCTCTACAGTTAGGTGATAACAAGAATAGTATATTTTGGCAATTAGACTCAGTTGTTGGTCGTTATGACTATTATATCCATGGTGATTCTAAATATAAGGCCAACGGTGAATTGTTAAAAAACCTGTCAATACGTCCTGGTGCTATTTGCCGAGCACCTAGTCAAGACAATAGTCCACCGGTAGCCCAGGCGGTGTCTTATATGGCTCCCCAGCCGAGCTATTCTCCAAATCAAGGGGATAAGGCACAAATTGATATCGTCGCTGTGTTTGCGGACAACTATAACTTTCAGCAACAACCCGTCCGTCGCACGTTCTCTCTTCCCGGCTTACCCCAAACTGGCAAACAAGAACTGCGGGCAGGCTGGATGAGAAAGTGGAACAAGCACGATACGCAACAGTCATTGCGTAGTAGTCATTTTAATCGGCAAACGAAACGTAATCCGTCAGTCAAGTTACACTATTACTATGATGATGATACAGATCGTCAAGACAAATGGTTATGGAATCCCAATCGAACACAAGCACTTTTAGAACAAGCGCCTCAGATCGATACACGTAACAATATGGCAAATCTGGTTGACATCACTAACGTTGTTCTTAACAATGGCATTCAACCAAATAGCCGTCACCTCAATAATCAAATACAAAAGATTATTAAACACGTCACAGCCCAATGGGATGTGAATAACGAATATTTGCTGGTTATCTTAAGTGATGGTATCTCGGAGCAAGAGATGGAGAAAATCAAAAAGATCAGCTTGCCTCGCGGCAACGGTAAGCGTCGCTTGCTTATCCTAACCAGTGAATTTTTGTCTCCAAACAGCACGTCAATTATCGCGTTACCCAAACTGCCATCTTATACTGGTGGCCATACCGTCATATCCATGTATGATGATAATTGGATTGAACAATTCGTCAACGCCATTTTTAATTTTTAACGTTTATTCTCGTTCCCACGCGGAGCAAAAATGCCATTAAGTTAAGGTATTTAGGAGTCCAAGATTTATCTTGGGCGTCGGCTCTCCCAAGATAAATCTTGGACTCCGAATACCACAATTGCAGGCATTTTTCCTTAACTTAATGGCATTGACGCTCTGCGTGGGAATGCCTTCTTCGACGCTCCGCGTCGAGTGGGGCGGAGGAACGAGAAAAAAAAAGTTTAGGAGATTTATGGAAACCGTACTAAAAATCCAACAACTCAGTAAAAGTTATTATCCTCGCAACGAAAAGCCCAAAACCGTGCTAAAAGGGATAAACCTCACCGTCAGCGAAAGTGAACGGATTGCAATACTAGGGCGCTCAGGCTCAGGTAAGAGCACCCTACTAAACCTACTCGCCCTCTTAGATAAAGGACAAGGTAAAATTACTTACGGCATTCGTCAACACAATCAACTACAGCACTACACCCTAGACAATGGCAAACTACAGGGTATGAGCTTAGACAATTTGCGAAGCTACTTAGGCTTTATCTTTCAAACGCCCTTTATGCTCAGCAACTTTGACGTTAACTACAACATAGGCTTGCCGCTCCACCTTCAAGGACTATCGCACTCCGACATTCAGCAACGGGTTAAAAAAAACGTAGAGTCCATGGGTTTAGAAGAAATCCGTACCAATACAGCAGATGAACTATCAGGAGGCCAGCGACAGCGCGTAGCCATTGGGCGAGCCATGATTCACAACCCAGCCATCGTATTCGCGGATGAACCCACCGGAAACCTCGATAGCGATAATGCCCAAAACATCATGAACAGCCTGGAAAAATTGCGCCAGTCTCACAAAACCGCCTTAGTTTTAGTCACCCATGATCCCTGCTTGGCTTTAAACTACACAGACAAAATCTACTACCTAGAAGACGGCTACCTCTCCCTACTCCTGTCTAGGGACAAAGGCGAATACGAAAAACATCAGCCCCACTGCCGGAATATACTCGACCTAATCAAAACCAAGGAGCAAACACAATGAGGGCAGTCACTTTTTTTCACTACATTCGTCAAGATTTACTACACCGTCGGGGCCGCGAAGAAGTCATGATGGGCTTTATTGCCATCCTATTCGCCGCCGCCACCTTACAAATCATGCTATCCATTGCCACCAGCGTCAATAGCATGGTCGAACGCTCCCTAGAAAAAGCGCGTCCCGTTCTTGGCGTGATCGATGTCCGTCCCCGCTACAAAGGACTACTCACCACAGAACAAGTGGAATTTCTAAAACAGCTCCCGCAAACCGAAACCGCGACGGGCAAAATTGCCGCAGCATCCCTAATTGTAGAAGGCATGGCGCAAGACTTTAACATTTGGCGACAAGACAAAAGCCAAGCCCTACTCATGGTTTCCAGCTTAGCAGTACCTTACGGAGATGCCATGCTCGATCCCAAATACGGCATGACTTACTTTGGCACCGGCAAACCATTTAAAGATAAACCCACCACATGGGACTTTGAAGTGATAGTCAATAGCCGTTTTTTAGGTCCTGATGGCTTAGGCTATGATCAAGCAACCATCGACAACATCATCAAAGGAGAAAAAACCTTAACAGTACCCATTCACTTTGTCAAAAACATCGATCCCTGGGCAATCAATATTGATATTGGAATACTAGAAATACCAGTCACTGGCATTATCGATCTCAAAGACGGTGCTTATCCTGATTTGTGGTTTAGCTTTGATGTCGCTCGCGCTTACTACTATCTCCAACAAAGGCAATGGCATCCCAGTTACATCCTGCAATTTCAGGATAACCAAGAAAAACCCTTATTGCCGTTGAAAATAGACATAGTGAAAAATGCTCAAGGCATCCAACAGTTTAAAGTCTCAGGAGAGTCTCAATCACACAACGGGATCATTGACGACTACCTTCAACTGCCAGCCGATCCGCGCAGTGTAGATATAGACATTCCCTACAGTCGCGCACTGCTTTGGATTGACAATTTTAAAGATGCACGCGAACGAGATGCGGTGATTCGCCGCGTGAGCGAATCCAGCATGGGTGCAGAATTAGCAGCCTATCCCTTGGACTATACGCTAAGCAAGGCACTCAACCATATTAGCCCCATCGTCAAGACTTTTGTAGAAACGTCGATTTTCATTCTTGCAGCCCTATGTATTTTTACCATGCTACTATTTGGCCTGGGATATATTCATAGAAAAACCAGAGATATTGGCCTATTGCGGGCTTGCGGAGTCAATCCGCGCCTGATTATCAAACTCTACCTCAGCCAAATAATGGCCTTGGTAATTGTGGGTATCATCGCTGGCATTGTGATCGCCATACCACTATCTCAACTATTTGAACCCTGGGTAAATGACATGATCAAAGACCTAATCCCAGATAGCGAAAAAATTGATCCCACCCAGATAGTTAGAGTACAAGTGACCACCAATATGATCAACGTGATCACCACAGCCACCACCGTCTTATTGGCCTCTTTTATTGGTGGTTTATTTCCGGCCCTACATGCTGGTAAAATAGATCCAGTGAAACAATTGCAAAGTCAGTTTTAAAAATAGGAGTTTTAACATGTTAATAAAGTTTAGGAGTCCAAACTTTAGTTTGGGCATCGGCTCATCCAAGATAAATCTTGGACTCCGAATACCACACTTAATGGCATTGCCCCTTATGATAGGAATGACCATCAATGGGGCTTACGGCCAACAATGTGTGTCTCAGAAAACCCCACTACAACAAAAAGACACAGGAGACTTTATCCACTACTTTCTCAATCGCGATCATACCATCAACGGTAAGCGCCATCCCATGGGCGAATTATTCTTTGCCTTGCCGCCGCAGCAACAAAACAACAACCGCCTCCAGTTAGGAAAATACAACGGTCAGTGCTGGACAGAAAACAGTGGTTGGGTAGACAAAAAATACCTGATTGAAGGTTTTCGTCCGATCACGGTGGGGCAAGCGGCCAAATATCCGCAACTAGCACAAGAACCGGGAGTTCACCCCGACAGTACCCTATGGCTTCGGGCGTTGCAAAAGCCTGAATATTACAAGCAAAAACCCCTAACCGCACCTGCTCCAAAAAATGCGGCCAAAAAAGATGTTGGTCTTGAAGGATTAGCCTATCGTTGGCGACATGTTTACGCTATCGACTCAGTAGGAGGAAAGTTGTGGTATTTAGTAGGCAGCCAAAGCCGGTTGTTTTTTCAACCCAGAAAAAATACCATCACCTCTCAACAAGCAGTACTGGGTTGGGTTCCGGCCAAAAACAACCAAGTATTAGCCACCAATATTGGCTTAGAACTCAATACGAGCAAGAAGGCTGTGGATGAGCGTATCAATCAAAACAAGCCCAAGCCAGTCATCCTCTATAGCGAAGCGCGAACCAGTAGTGACAAGAAATCCACAGAAGTCTTAGAAGTTTGGGATGATTATAAAAATGGGCAAAAAACGACCGGCACGACGGCTTGGATTGAACCTTATGGCCTCGATCCCACTTATCCCCGTTTTTACGTTCATAGTTTCGATCAAAAATGGTATAGCGTATCGACTTGGGGCAGCATCGGAGATAAGCTTAAACCGAGTGACATAACGCGGCTGGCTGAAAAACTACAAGCCACTTTAAATCGCCTTCGGACTGTTGATATTGTCGTTGTTTTTGACCGTTCGGGGAGTATGTCTTCAGAGCTGCAAGCCCTGAAAAGCTGGCTGATTGATTTTTCCAAAGATTTGGCAAACATCAAAGCTGATAAAACCACAAAAATCCAATTTTTTGGTAAAGATGAACAGTTTACAGTTGGTCTAAAGATCCATTTTAGCCTAGTGCTTTTTGAAGCCAGACAAGACTATCCCATCTTTACAAGACTCAAACTGCCCGAGGGACTCTCTCAAGTGATTAATGGAATCAATAGCATCACTCTCCAAGGTGGCTTTGAAAGCGTGTTTGATACCCTAACCCGCGTTGTCCCAAGCCATTCTGGTTATTGGGAAGACAGCGGTTTTTCTCAACGGTTTATTCTGGTTATGATGGACGAATCGGGCGATATCGGGGATATGGACAAATACGATGTCAAGAATGCTTTGCCGCTACCGACAAATGCTCTCAGAGAAACAGGGTATGATCCCAGCAAGATAACGCCAGTGGAGTGGACAAAAATTTGGGCAATGTACACGGCATCTAGTGTTACGGATTTTAAAAACAACGTTGATGGCTTCATTGTTGGCAAGCGTTTAAGACATATATCCGACTTTGAAAATTCTCGCAATCAAGCCCAAAGGTTTAGAACCGAGATGCAGCAGGTTCTCAATGAACTTCAAAATGAGATAGAAGAAAGAGCCAAACGCTTCGGCAACTTACTCATACAGGAACACCAGATCACGCAGCAAGGCGGTCAATCTGGTAATGTTAATGTTCCCGTCACCATGAAACTAGAGGAGACAGCACTACGGGATGCGGCCATTCATGCAGCACTCAAAGATGCCGGCACCAGTCTCGAAGAATTATCCGCCATTGTGGGAGTTGCCTTTGTAGAGGGCTACATTCCCCTTTTTGATCAGAGCCGTAAGAACCCATCGGTACAAGAAGTCGTCGTCTTGGAAGAAAACGAACTGAGAACCTTACGTGATAATGTTTTTGGCATAGCGAGCCAGATTGAAAAATCTTTTCAACCGAATGCGCTCAGGGGGGGCATATTAGGTTCCATTATGCAAAAAGTCGGAACAAGTAATCGTCGTGAGAAAATTGCCGCGACCCTGCTCTATGCGATCTTAGCCACAAGTGGAGATACTGCCACCTTAAACCATATCGCCAAGATGGAACCGCTTGACTTACTAAAAATGATTCGTGACTGGTTGAAAAACAATGCTGAGAACAGCATTGCGTTCATGATGGGCATGAAAACATCGATAGAAACCGGCTCCAAGGGGTTACTCAACCGCCCTTTGAAAGAGATTGTGAACATGGATGAAAATAGCATTCGTGATGAAGCCAGGCTTCTGCTCAATAAATCCCACTGCATGGGCCAAATTTTAAAAAGCAGGACCATACCTATGGAAGTGGAAACATGCCCATCAGACCGAGGTATTCAAAAACGCTGGCGATATGAACAGGGTAGCGAAAGCTATATCTATGTGCCCATGCGGGTTATTCCGTAATTTTTTCAATAACTTCCAACAATAACGACAGGGATTGTTTATAACCAAGGATAAACCCTAATATATCGGCAAGGAGTCCAAGATTTATCTTGGACATCGCTCGATGGGTTTATGTCGGGTGTTTGCTAAGTTTTTGCTGCCCACCCGACAATAGAACGTTTTGGGCTTAACTTAATGGCATTGACCCTACAATAGAACTCTATTTTGAAGAATTGGAAACACTACTCGTGAGCAATGTGAAGCGTCGATGCCAGCACTGCTCCGTCACCCAATTTTTGACCATAATACAGGAAATAAAAATTATGATTCTTACCCATAGACGTGACAAACTCATTCAAGCAATTATATTTTTCTCTAAGGAAACCAAATGGTGTGGTAAAACAAAACTGTTTAAACTTTTATACTTGCTTGATTTTGAGCACTTTAAACAGACCGGGCGAAGTGTAACTGGTATGGACTATTATGCATGGGAAATGGGACCAGTACCGGTTGTCTTAGCAGAAGAATGGGACAATTTTAAACCGGATTTTGAAAAGAAGGTCAATATTAAATATGAAATGCTTGATTCTGGAACCGGAAAATATATACGTCAAACGGTTGTAGCAAAAGTCAATTTTGATGAGACTTTTTTCACAAGAAGGGAACTGCGTTTAATGAGTGAAATTACGGATAAATATCGCGAACATTATGCTAGTAATATGGTAGAAGTCACCCATGCTGAAAATGGAGCGTGGGAAAAAACTTGGGACAACGGAAAAGGTTACAACATACGTATCAGCTACAGGTTGGCTGTAGGGGATGTTCTTGTAAAACAGCATGTCATGGCGGCTGCAAAAGAATATACTACACTTTTGGAACGAATTGGGGAAAAATAATATAATGCCTCAAGCAGGAGAGATTTACTACCATCCAGATTATATATTCCCTGATGGAGATCAAAAGAATAAATATGTTTTGATAATGGGAGTAAGAAAAAGTGGGGACTTCATCTTAGCCCGGACAACGAGTCGAGAAAACCTTCGCGTTACTCATCCGAGATGTAGTCACACCTTTCCATATCCAGGTTTCTATGTAGGTACTGCCAATGGATTATTTTCAATGGATACCTGGATAGTCCTTGATCGCTTAGATGATTACGATGAAATTTATTTTACAAATAAAATAAGAAATGGGCAAATCAATTTTGTTGGAATATTAGCAGATGAGTTATTTTGTGACTTACTAGATTGTGCAGTAAGATCAAATGATGTTACCAGGGAGCAAGAGCAGAGAATGTTGGATTTGCGAACTGAAAAATGTTCATAACACTTGATGTTCAAGCTAAGATATTTCGGGAATCCTAATAAATATGGAACAGAATGTTTTTGGTTTGATTTGCCAAATCAAAGAGCCTGTTGCCTGAAATCAACGCCACCGCGCCTGACGGTTTTTATTGGGATTACAGCAGTGTTGTGTATGGTTGGGGCTATTTGAAAATCGACTAAAATACCGTCCTTATATAAGGGACAAAAATCACTCTCACATCGAACGATAATTTTGAGCGTTAGGCTGGCTAAACCGTAAAGGATATCTGCATGCGACTTTTTCAAACTTTCAAGACTCGAACACATTCTGATGAATTTAAAACGGGTTACTACGCAACATCAAGGGAAAAAAAACTGGCTCCTATTATGAAGAAGCGAGCATACGATTGGCGTGTAGGCTCCGTTGTTTATCAAGTTCTTGTGGATCGCTTTGCCGTTTCAAAGAATCTAGCCTCTAAACAATCACTGTATCCGCCACCCAAACGCCTCCTAAATTGGGAACAACCGCCTAAAAAAGGCAGGTTTCTTGGTGAAGAAGTTGGGCTTTATCAACACGAACTAGATTTTTATGGAGGTGATCTACCCAGCTTGATCGAACGTCTATCCTATTTGAAGGAGCTTGGGGTGGATACGCTCTATCTCAACCCTATTCATCATGCTTACACCTACCACAAATATGATGCGATTGATTTTCGTCATGTTTCACCGGAATATGGAACCCTCGATGATCTTAAAGGATTAACGGAACTCTTGCATAAAGAAGGTATGTATCTGGTTTTAGATGGTGTTTTTAACCATATTGGAAGTCGCTCCCATGCTTTTCAAGCGGCGATAGATCCTAAGAACCCGTTGCACAAACAACGTAGAGATTGGTTTTACAAGCAAGCGTAGGGTGCGTCCTACGCACCGTCATCGGCACCAACAAGCGCAAAGGTTGCACCAAACCTTTGTTCGGAGTTTAAAGGAAAAAACTTATGTCTAAAAACAACATAACCCTTGCTAAATTTCTGATCTTTTTCTTCTTAGCCTTTCTGTTTTTGCTAGTGAAGATTGCGTCGCTTATGACCCCCTCAAACGAGCAAGCGATCATCCCATCTCAACCTTCAGCATTGACGTAAACTCCGGTAGCTATAGCAATGTACGACGTATGCTAAACTATGGGCTGTTGCCTCCGCATGACGCTGTGCGTGTTGAAGAAATGATCAATTATTTTAGCTATGACTATCCACAGCCTGACGATCTTGATCCGCCCTTTAAGGTGACGACAGAAATCGCGCCTCAAAAAACGCTTATGCTGCACATTGGCATCAAAGGATACAATATCCCTAAGGACAAATTGCCACCTGCCAATTTAGTCTTTTTAGTGGACGGCTCGATGCGAAGTAAATTGGAATTGCTCAAATCTTCCTTGAAATTGCTAACGCAGCAATTGACGACAAAAGATAAAGTTTCTTTAGTCGTCTATGCCGGTGCCTCTGGCTTAGTGTTAGAACCCACACAGGGCAATCAAAGCGATAAAATTATCGCCGCTTTGGATCGTTTGAGTGCTGGCGGCTCAACCAATGGCGGAGCGGGTATAGAACTCGCTTATGCCGTCGCTGAACAAGCGTTTATCAAGGATGGCATTAATCGCGTTTTGTTGGCAACCGATGGCGATTTTAATGTTGGCACCATCACATTCGGCACTGAAAAATTTCATCGAAGAAAAACGCAAAAGCGGGAACGCTCGGTTTTGGCACGGGCAATTATAATGATCACTTGATGGAACAATTAGCCGATGCTGGCAATGGAGGGTGCCCCAAAGGGTGCGTAGGACGCACCCTACATTGTCAGTTTTGTTTTTAGGACCGAAGTTGATATTAGCGATTAAGGAGTCCAAGATTTATCTTGGGTCGGCTCGACGAGCGATTCGCGGCGGAATGCCTGTCATGAACGAGGATAAATTGCAGCTCTCCATTTACGATGTTTTGTAGGGTGCGTCCTACGCACCCTGACTCTTAATTTGTGCCCAGGACGCACCCTACAAATCAATGCCATTAAGTATCGCGACATTCCATACAATGTCGGAGGGTGGATACGCTAGAGCAAGCGTAGCAAGCGTAGGGTGCGTCCCACGCACCCTTCCATCACCACGCCCCATTAATAAGCTATGATATTTTTCTTCGTGAAAACTACGCCCATTTTTTTATCGTTCCTTTGCGGAGCAACGGAATGCATGTCAGGACGCTCCGCGTCCTGCAACGAGCGAGGAGAAATTGCCGTTCGCGTTATTTTTTTTAGTTGCTCCGCGTCCAAGCAGGCATTCCTTTGCGGAGCAACGGAACGATAAAAAACGTATCGTATCCCAAGGTTTGTCGAATGGCTGCCTTATTAACCGATTCACTAAATTAGTCTTTGATGTCTTTTTTAGAACCTAATATCAACATAAAACCTCTAAAGCAAAACCCTTTCAATCCCTCCCCGATTAACCTTTTCCAAAAATTCCCCTTGCCAATTTTCCCCCAACTGTTTCCGAGCCAATTCCACCACAATATAATCACTTTCAACGCCAACATCATCCCGATAACGAGATAATCCTTGTAAACAGGCAGGGCAATTTGTCAGCACTTTGCTATCGCCTGTATGCCGGGCGACAAATAAAAGGCAATATCCGCCGACGAGAGGAGATCGGCTGAATTTGCTTTGTTAGGTCAATGCCAGATGGTGTTCTTCGGCATATTTTCGAAGAACATGATTGACTGATTCTGAATCCGGAAAGAGTTTGTGTAGTTCAGGTGCTATGATGACCATATTAGTTCTTTCCCGATAACGCTTTACATATTTTCCCCGTTCTCCTGATTTAATCAGTTCTGCCGGGTACTCAGATCTCAAGGTATCTTCATCGTTCATAGGCTTTACGCTCCTGGCGGGTCATCCGCCGTGCTGAAATAATACGAATTATGTCTAACCTTTCGGTATAGGATACGACAAGATGATTTCCTTTTAAAGAGACACCAAAAAGCAGGTATCGTTCTTCACCATATGAATGTTCTGGGTCATGGACACACGAAGAATGTTCGTCATCAAACACTTCGCTGGCTTCAATGAATGAAACGCCATGCTTCTTTTCGTTGGTTCGAGACTTTGTTTTATCCCACTCAAACTCCATTATTACTCCCCAAATTAAGCTTTTCGTTGTTAACGACTTAAAATATCGCTTACTATTTTTACAAAATAGTTTCCAATAAGTCAAGCTAAACCTCTAAAGCAAAACCCTTTCAATCCCCCCATGCTTAACCTTTTCCAAAAATTCTCCTTGCCACTTTTCCCCCAACCGTTTCCGAGCCAATTCCACCACAATATAATCGCTTTCAACGCCAATATCATCCCGATAACGAGATAATCCTTGCAAACACGCAGGGCAACTTGTCAGCACTTTAACGGGTTGGCATGAATTCACCCCTTGTTGTAATTCTTCCTGTTTGCGAAAACGCACTTGAGTCGCAATATCAGGGCGGGCTATTGCAAAAGTACCCGCTTCGGAGCAGCATCGATCCGATAATAAGACTTCTTCACCCATCAATTGAGTGGCGACTTGTAGTGGTGGATAAGTTTTCATTGGCGTGTGGCAGGGATCGTGATAGAGGTATTTGTCACCATTATCCAAAGTAAGCCCTTTTTCCATCAAATATTCATGGATGTCCAGTAAGCGGCAGCCGGGAAAAATTTGTTGAAATTGGTAATGCAGCAATTGATCCATACAAGTACCACAGGAGACAATGACAGTTTTAATATCCATGTAATTCAACGTATTAGCAACGCGGTGAAAAAGCACTTGATTGGCGGTGGATATTTGTTTGCCTTTGTCACTATCACCATTGGCATTTTGTGGATAGCCACAGCACAGATAGCCGGGGGCTAAAACCGTTTCAGTGCCCAGTTCATACAGCATGGCTAGCGTGGCTAAGCCAATTTGACTGAATAAGCGTTCTGAGCCACAGCCGGGAAAATAAAAAACCGCTTCGCTGTTTTGATTGACTTTTGCCACATCACGCACAATGGGCACGATGCTATGATCTTCTAAACCCAATAAGGCTCGCATCGCTTGTTTCGGTAAATCGCTGGGCATCGGTTTTTTGACAAAATTAATCACTTGGGCGGGAATCGCCATTTTGCCACTTGTTGCTTTGGGGCGTTGGTTTGGATTAACTAGGTGTAATTGTTTGGCAACGCGATAGCCTAAGCGTTGTGCCATATAACCCCATTGCAGCATCCCTTTTCGCATGATTTTAATCGTTAAAGGCGTGGTGACATTTAAAAATTGTAGGGAAGCCCATTTAAGCAAATTGAAGTTGCGCTTACCATAATTTTTGAGAATGCGCCGCATTTTAACCGTCACTTCGCCAAAATCAATATTCACCGGGCAAGGCGTTAAGCAGCGATGACAAACCGTACAATGATCGGCGACATCATTCATTTCTTCAAAATGGCGCAAAGAAATCCCGCGCCGCGTTTGTTCTTCATATAAAAAGGCTTCAATCATTAAACCTGTCGCCAAAATTTTATTGCGTGGCGAATATAGTAAATTGGCTCGCGGTACGTGCGTGGTACACACGGATTTGCATTTGCCACAACGGAGACAGTCTTTGATGGCGGTATTTAAGTCGCCTAATTCACTGGCTTCTAATATCAAAGCTTCTTGTTCTAGTAAGCGCAAAGAGGGCGTATAAGCCTGTTGTATGTCAGCACCGGGTAGTAGCTTGTTTTGATTAAAGTGTCCATTGGGATCAATTTTTTGCTTATATCTCACAAAAGCTTCTACCACTTCAGGCGCGAGAAATTGTAATTTAGTCATCCCAATGCCATGTTCTCCCGAAATCACGCCTCCCAGTTTTTTGACGACTTTCATAATGCGTGCCACTAAGCGATCCGCTTCTTGGAGCATGTCATAGTCATTTGAAAAAACGGGGATATTCGTATGAACATTGCCGTCGCCCGCGTGCATGTGTAAGGCGACAAATAAACGGCTGGTGCGAATCGTGGCATGAATCTGTTCGATTTGTTGGCGCACCGCCGCTAAATTGCCGCCTAGAAAAATTTCCTTGAGGGGTTTTGCCACGGATTGCCGATATGAAATGCGTAGGTGCCGCCGTTGTAATAGGCTAAAGACGGTTTCTTGAGGGGCAAATTTTTCTTCTGAATTTAAAGCCTTAATCACTTCACGGCTAGGCGCATCCAATTTGTCCATCAAAGTTTGCCAGATTTCTCGTACTTGCTGTAAATGCGTTTGCGCCGCTTGCTTTTTGGCTTCAATAATCGCGTCATTTTCTTGACTATTGCCTTTGACATCGGTTTTAAATTGGGGCGAATTGAGATAATCCATAAAACCGGAAACCTATAGATGTTCAGAAAAATCATTTCATCTAACAAAGTCTATGTGGTTATTGAATATTGAAGGTTTTTATTCGTTGTTTAACATTAGTTGTACTCACCATCACGATAAAAAAACGTCGAACTAAGAGTATAAAAGAGTGCGCTGGAGCGTGGGAAAAAATTGAAATTAGGGGTGAAAATTAATTGACCTAAAACGGTGCTTAGGCCAATTAATTTTCACCACTATTTCAAATCTTTTTCTTGTTCAAGGTCAAATTATAGCGTTTTTATGCTTTTTTAAAGGAGAAACAGCATAACCCAAACCAATCAACAGTGTAGTGCTTTCAACCAATACAGAAGCTATCATATTGAATTTAAAAATAAATGCACCACTAATAACAATGACTGATGGTACTGCATTAATAAGCAGATTATTCTTGAAATGAGTATTTAGCTTTTTGGCTCTATTGAATAAGTCGATAAGGCGTGATAAATCCCCATTCAAAAAAACAATATCAGACAAGTCCACAGCAACGGATGAAGCACCACGCAAGGAAATAGAAACATCTGCTTTTTTTATTGCCAAAGCATCATTTACACCATCACCAATAAAACAAACTTTCTTCCCCTTTGCCTGCAATTTTTCGACAATATCAGCCTTTTCTTCAGGCAGTACTTGATAGAAATAATCATCCATACCCAGATGTTTTGATAATCTCTTTGTCGGCTCTTGTTGGTCTCCTGAAACAATTGCTAGCTGGTTAACACCAGATTTTTTTAAGGATTCAATGATTTCCTTTATTTCTGGACGAACAGTGGGACGAATTTCAATAATTCCTGCTATTTCTCGATTAATGGCAAGAGCTATGACAGAAAAACCTTGTTCATGTGCTTCATTGATAAAATCTTCCACTGTTGCAGGAAAATCAATGTTTTCCATCGTCAGGAATCGCAAACTGCCAAGGTGAACAGGTTTATTGTCCACCTCTGCATAAATTCCAAACCCCATTTGATATTGAGAGTCTTCTACTTTAAACAAGGGTATGTCAAGGTCGATTGCTTTTTGAATGATTGCCTTGGCGATAGGGTGTTTTAACTTGTACTCAACCGATGCGGCGCAAGCAAGAATTTCAGGTTCTAAATAACCATTATATGCAATGATTTTTCCAACTTCAGGCTGTTCTTTGGTCAAGGTACCTGTTTTATCAAATAAGATACTATCTACTTGAACAAGTTTTTCAAGGGCACAGGCATCTTTGACAAGAATACCATTACGATGAGCGGCAGTAATGTAATTTAGGGTTGCTAGCGAAGTTGTCGCGATAAGGCGATTGCCAAAACTGCTGTTTAATACCGCAGCCGCGCTGGCTGGGGTCAATATTGGTAGTGCCAAAGTTGTAAACCCCAGTACGAATGTAGCTGCTTTATCAGCCCATTTTTCAACACCAGACTGAAATTGAGTTTCAAGACTGGATGAGTCATTTAACATCCTGCCAATATTTGAAATGACAGTATCTTCTCCTTTTTTATCAATCCGGACAAAAATTTTTCCAGCGATGAGGAGAGTCGAAGCAAACACAATATCACCTTGGTCTTTTTCTACAGGTTGGGATTCTCCAGTTAATACATGTTGGTCAATTATGGCATTTCCTTCCATGATTGTTCCATCTACAGGAACAATCTCTCCCATATTAATGATCACAATGTCATTGATTTTCAATTTAGAAAAAGGCACTTCAATTTCATAACCATCGTCCATAACCCATACTTTACTAGGCAAATCCTTACATACATCAACAAGCGTTGATTTTGTATGGTTTTTAGTTTTTGCCAAAAGTTTCTGAGCAAAATAATAAAACCAGCTTCCTGCAACTAGAGCAAAATACTGTGCTGTGAACAGACACGTTAAAATAATGGCGGCGGTGAGGACATCATTGCCAAGTTTACCATTCTTGAGAGATAGTGCTGTTCTTTTGAATAAGGGAAAAGCCGTATAAAGGTAGATTCCTAAACCTATAATCATTGAAGCGGGTATAAAATAGCCTATGGATACCAGCCCGAATGATGCAGTGCTTACTTTTAAATGATGGTCATAATGTTTTAGTGTTTTACTTTCTTCTGTTGGCTGGACGGCTTGTTTTTTGTTTGTTCCAGTCAGTTGCACAGCTTGTTTTTTTGATTTTTTAAAGCGTTTTATTCCCCAGTACACCCCTATGCAGAGACCAAAGTCGATGAGTAACATGCGTATCCTCCTAGAATAAAAAACGATACGTATCTATTTCAGCATCGCCACTTAATGTGTTTATTGTTTCAATCTCATGACGTTTCATGATAAGATATTCATTAGTGAGATTTTTGCCGATTGCATTAGTCATGTATTCATCTTTTTCCAGCGAATCAAGGGCTTCCTCAAGCGTGGAAGGATAAACGGATATACGGTATTTACTCCGTTCCTCAAGGGACAACAAAGCAGGATCACTCAGTACGGGTGGAACCAGTTCCAGTTTTCTTTCAATACCTGACAAACCCGCAAGGGTGACTGCTGCCATTGCCAGATAGGGATTACATGTCGGATCAGCGGCTCTGTACTCAAGGTTCAATGTCTTTTCTGGCGCATGGGAAAAACTTGAAGCAAGACGTATGCTGGCTTCACGGTTATCAGGCCCCCAACAACGATAACATGAAGCCCAACCGTGTTTGACAAACCTTTTATAAGAATTGGTTGTCGGTGCTGTGAATGCTAGCAATCCATCAAGATGATCCAGAATACCGGCTATGAACTGATGCCCGATTAATGATAATTCGTAATCATCCGTTCTATCATAAAGTACATTACGATTATTATTATCCCACAAACTGAAATGTATATGACATCCATTGCCCGCCCAGTTTGTAGCGGGTTTAGGCATCAAAGAAACTCTTTTTTTATGGGCGAGTGCTACACCTCGCAAAGTCTCCCGAAAAACCACTTGCTGATCTGCCGCACTCAAACCCGGTTGATGGCAAATAGGTAATTCAAATTGTCCAGGTGCGGATTCCGGGTAAAACTTTTCTACATAAACTCCCTGATTCTTCAGAGCTGTAATAACTCCCAGTATAAAATCACTGGATTGGTCGATGGACTCTGATGAAAAAGAAGGGGTTTTACCAAAGGGGAACCAAGCATTTCCTTGCTGTTCGTAAAGCGTAAATTCATTTTCAAATGAAGCCTGTATTATTAAACCATACTCATGCAATTTTCTGAGTGTACGTTTAAGCAGTCCACGTGGGCAAAGTTCCCAAGGTTCTCCCTCTATAGTCATTAGGTCAGAGAGCATACGTGCGTGTCCCTGAAGATAAGGCAATATGGTAAATGTACTTGGATCAGGGATAATCCTGAGTTCTCCCACAGGCTGGTAGGCACTTTGGGGTGGCAAGGTATCAAAGACAGTGATAGAGGTCTGGGCACTGGTTAAGCCAACGCCGCTGGCGAGCAGACTCTCTAGGCCATATGGTGTCACTGCCTTGGCTCTGATAATACCGTCAGGAGCCATAAAGACAGCCCTAATTAGGGATATCTCATTATCATGAACCTGTTTAATTATGTCAGTTTTTTCCATACCTAATTTTGTTACCTAACCATGCTAACGTTATAGAAATGTCCATTAAACTATTTTTTATGTTTTTCTATGTATTCACGACAAGCAACATAAATGACTTTGCCAAAATCAGGCAAAAAGTGAGGGTAGAGGATAGGTTCAATTGCCTCCAGTTCCATCAAAAGTAGACTCTTTCCTTCCCTTATAAAATCTACACGACAGGCAAGTGGGCTATCCGGTAACGCATCGACGAATCTTGTTGCTAGAACAATCTCTTGTGCAGACGGTGCATAAGCTTCTTCCGTACCACCATGACTTGTTTGCACCCTGTACTCTCCATCGGCGCATTTTTTCAGTACCGCATGAGTAAACTTCCCCCCGATGAAAACCATTGAGATTTCTCCCTCACTGATGATAGAAGGCATCATGGGTTGAACAAAATGGTTGGTTTGAACAAGAATCTCTGGGGTTTCCCCAAGTTCAGAACGTTTATATCTTGTTATCCCGTAGCCGCCCTCTCCCAGAACTGGCTTGACTACAATCTCGTTCGTTTCAAGATGATCAAATATTTCAAGGATTGGTGTAGGTTCGTCTGGAAAAAAGCTGTTGATGACAGGTAGCTCCATCTTGTGGAATTCTCGCAAGTAGTACTTTTCAATATTCCATTCAATGATTTTTGAACTATTGGCCAGAATGGAATATTCTTCGGCTTTCCTCAAAAATTCGATAAATTCAGATTTGTGCCTAACATAATCCCATACCGTTCTTGCAAAAATAAGATCAAACTTGGTGTTCTCAAAGTCAAAACATCTCCAGTCAGCTTCTTCCAGTTGATCGCCATTTTCCTCGAATACTTTTTTTGCAGGAATAAATTCTTTGTCATGATCATCCGCATTACTACGCCTTTGAGTACCTGAAATAAGTGACCATTGACATCCTATATATGCAACTTTCAATTGTCCTAAAGTATCCGCCCTCATTTAATTTAGCTCCTTCTTATCAAATAGATTTTTTTGTATTGTGTGATTGATTCAACAATCACCAGCTAAAAGCTGGTGATTTGAAAGCCCTGCGGACTAAACCGCTGGCTGAAAGAGAAGGCGACTGAAAGTCGGTGGTTTTTACCACGAACCGAGTACCCTACGGTTGAGCTAAAGCCACCTCTCGGAGTAATAAACTACATCAGAACAAAGCTTTGAAACTTTCTTATTATTTTTCGTAAGGGAAGTCCTGTTAATAAACCTACAGCATGAGGTAGATTATAAAATAAAGCAATTGATGGGGGCATTCCTCTTAAGATTGACAACACACCTTTTACAGCACTTCGGCGTGTGTGCCAGTCTATATTAAATGAAACATTAAAATCATCGGCATAAGCTTGATGCCAAGTACGAGGCGGCATATAGAGAACTTCACCAGCCTTAACTATAACTTCCCGAACCTCAGCTTTCTTGAAGTCGGGAAACTTTTCATAATCAACATTCTGTGCATCAACTCTGGCTCTTCTCCACCCCGTCCGGTAGCAATATTTACTGTCCTCGGCAGGCACAAGAAAAAACTTTTTTTCGCCATGTACTTGGAAGAACAAGTTGTGCGTTTCGCAATTATCATAGTGCAAAGGCGTGACGCTGTTGGGTGATCCTACAAAGAAACAAGGATAATCATACCAAAACTTATGATACCACTTGGGAAAATAGTCAAGAGGAAAATGCCTGAATTTTTCTTTAATGGCTGGAGCCTCTTTTAACAAGGGCGTATCTTGAGCGTAGGGGGGGATAAGTTTTTCGGAGTCATTATCTTTGTGCCATTGCTCAATATATTCAAAATAATCTTTCAATTTCATCCTTTCGGTGGCACCTTCATAACCATCATAGCTATCCATAGCGGGTCTAACGCGAATAGTGACATCTCCAGCAAGCCTGTTTAACTCGTCCTTTGTCCAACTCTCCTTTGACCATTCGTCATGATTATATGGTGTAAAAATCACCATTTTCTTTCCCATGAATTTCTCACGAAATTCTTTTGCAGAAAGATTTTCCTTGCGTTCTAGTTCTGGGTACTTTTTTATACTCAATGTCATTAATATCAAGCTCCTTATTTGACTTATATTAAAGGAAAGAATAAGGATAGGGATTTCAAGCATGCTTAAATAAAATATCTCTCTCAGTACGGGACAATTTATTTAATTCATTGATTTTTTTTTTTCATTTAGACCAGCATGAGAAATCTTGATGCTTTGATAATTCAATATCCCTCATATTATAAATTATTATCAAATTTGCCCTAATATTCTCAGATATTGACCAGAAATTCAGGCCAGTTTGCCTGCTATCCAAATTATCCTGTCAATTTGACTTTATAAGTTTATATTATCCGCTAAATCATGCAGTTATACTATGCCCCAAAGTCGCCCCTGAGACTGGTCTGCAAAACAGGACTTGAGACTGAGCCCGAATCCGGCTCCTCCATTACTTGTTTTCCAAACGAAGTACATGCTTCCTACATGAAAGTTAAGACCGATTTTGAGGATTATGCTTCCCTCTTTGGACTTTTTCAGAGCATATTGGGGTCGTGTGGCTTTCAACTGCCTGGCCGCTTTCCCTTTTTGGGATTTAAACAGACCCATTCCACCCTTTATTTTCTTGCTTGAGTCTATTTCTATCTTTCTCCATTCTTCCCATGCTTTCTTTACCTCTTTGGGTTTTATCCCGTGGGGGAAATATTCATAGGCTTTCATTTGATATAAATCATTGATTGCTTTATCCTTTTACGTCTATTGCCCCTGGGGATGGTTTGTCCCCTAACATCCTTTGCATGATGTTGGTCATGGCAATGCCTGTGCCTGAGAGTGAGGTTGCTTGCATCGCTTGACCCGCCTTGACTTCTATATATTACATGGTGGGCCTCTAATAGGTATGTTTCTCTAATCACCCCATTACACCGGGAACCTCGACCGTTTTGCTTTTTGAGCAGGCCGTGCTGGGCTTTATTTTCCCATATCCTTTGCCTAGTCTTTTGCTCCAGTAGTAGTCATCTCCGTCGTAGAAGGATTTGCCTTCTTTGACCATGTAGTACTGTCTCTGGCGTCCAAGCTTTGTGATACTTTCACTATGATATGCCAGTCTGACTTTGATTTCTTCACCTACTTTGTAAGCGAAGTGCCAGCCTTTAGGGCTTTTTTCTGTTGCGTGAAAATATTTCTTTTTAACCCACCTTTGTTGTCTTGAGTGACCTTTCTTATACTTAGTACTATGTTACTTGATGACCTTCTTAGTAGCTTTATTAGACTATAGGCTTTAGAATACTTAGGCCCGCCAATTACTCCATCACCCATAAGATTAGTCGTCAAAAATTAACGCCGATTTTTGACCGAGTGCTTTTCATCCTTCCCCTTCTGTTGAAGTCTTTGATGACGTTCTTATTCATGACCTTATATCCTTGCCTTGCCCGACTCCTTGTCTGGGCTTTATCCCCCTTGCTGCCAAAAGTCGTGTCACTGACTCCTGTAGGGTTAGGTTTATCCTGACTAACTAGGATATAATCCATTACCAAATATATAGCTTAAAACGTACCTATTGAGGGACTATCCCTACAATTTGTAGGGCAGTTTTCGGGCCGCACACTTAAATATTGCTGGCGCAATATACTAAAGAGTTTTCAATAAGTCAAGATTTTTTTTTTAAAGCTGAACATCTATAGCAAGGTGATGCGCTTGCTGTTTACCGTCAATGCCAGAAATTCGACTGGCGGGCAACCACAAGGGATTGCCCCTACGATAAAAACATTTATTCCTTAGCCTATCGACAACAGCAAAATCTGGCTGAAAAACTACCAAGGCAACTCGCAAATAATAATATACCAGTCAGGGCAACCATAAAGGATTGCCCCTACAACATATTAGACGGCATGTAGGGGCAATCCGCCGCGAAGCTTGGTATATTATTATTTGGGAGTTGCCCAAATAGTTGACAGTAAGTCAAGCCAAAAAAAAAACCTCTAAAGCAAAACCCTTTCAATCCCTCCCCTATTAACCTTCTCCAAAAATTCTCCTTGCCACTTTTCCCCCAACCGTTTCCGAGCCAATTCTACCACAATATAATCGCTTTCAACGCCAATATCATCCCGATAACGAGATAATCCTTGCAAACACGCGGGGCAACTCGTCAGCACTTTGACGGGTTGGCATGAATTCACGCCTTGTTGTAATTCTTCCTGTTTGCGAAAACGCACTTGAGTCGCAATATCAGGGCGGGCTATTGCAAAAGTACCCGCTTCGGAGCAGCATCGATCCGATAATAAGACTTCTTCACCCATCAATTGAGTGGCGACTTGTAGTGGTGGATAAGTTTTCATTGGCGTGTGGCAAGGATCGTGATAGAGGTATTTGTCACCATTATCCAAAGTAAGCCCTTTTTCCATCAAATATTCATGGATGTCCAGCAAGCGGCAGCCGGGGAAAATTTGTTGAAATTGGTAATTCAGCAATTGATCCATACAAGTGCCACAGGATAAAATGACCGTTTTAATATCCATGTAATTCAATGTATTAGCCACGCGGTGAAAAAGCACTTGATTGGCGGTGGATATTTGTTTGCCTTTGTCACTATCACCATTGGCATTTTGTGGATAGCCACAGCACAGATAGCCGGGGGCTAAAACCGTTTCAGTGCCCAGTTCATACAGCATGGCTAGCGTGGCTAAGCCAATTTGACTGAATAAGCGTTCAGAGCCGCAGCCGGGAAAATAAAAAACCGCTTCACTGTTTTGATTGACTTTTGCCACATCACGCATAATGGGCACGATGCTATGATCTTCTAAACCCAATAAGGCTCGCATCGCTTGTTTCGGTAATTCGCTGGGCATCGGTTTTTTGACAAAATTAATCACTTGGGCGGGAATCGCCATTTTGCCACTTGTTGCTTTGGGGCGTTGGTTTGGATTAACTAGGTGTAATTGTTTGGCAACGCGATAGCCTAAGCGTTGTGCCATATAACCCCATTGCAGCATCCCTTTTCGCATGATTTTAATCGTTAAAGGCGTGGTGACATTTAAAAATTGTAGGGAAGCCCATTTAAGCAAATTGAAGTTGCGCTTACCATAATTTTTGAGAATGCGCCGCATTTTAACCGTCACTTCGCCAAAATCAATGTTCACCGGGCAAGGCGTTAAGCAGCGATGACAAACGGTACAATGATCCGCTACATCATTCATTTCTTCAAAATGGCGCAAAGAAATCCCGCGCCGCGTTTGTTCTTCATATAAAAAGGCTTCAATCATTAAACCTGTCGCCAAAATTTTATTGCGTGGCGAATATAGTAAATTGGCTCGCGGTACGTGCGTGGTACACACGGATTTGCATTTGCCACAACGGAGACAGTCTTTGATGGCGGTATTTAAGTCGCCTAATTCACTGGCTTCTAATATCAAAGCTTCTTGTTCTAGTAAGCGCAAAGAGGGCGTATAAGCCTGTTGTATGTCAGCACCGGGTAGTAGCTTGTTTTGATTAAAGTGTCCATTGGGATCAATTTTTTGCTTATATCTCACAAAAGCTTCTACCACTTCAGGCGCGAGAAATTGTAATTTAGTCATCCCAATGCCATGTTCTCCCGAAATCACGCCTCCCAGTTTTTTGACGACTTTCATAATGCGTGCCACTAAGCGATCCGCTTCTTGGAGCATGTCATAGTCATTTGAAAAAACGGGGATATTCGTATGAACATTGCCGTCGCCCGCGTGCATGTGTAAGGCGACAAATAAACGGCTGGTGCGAATCGTGGCATGAATCTGTTCGATTTGTTGGCGCACCGCCGCTAAATTGCCGCCTAGAAAAATTTCCTTGAGGGGTTTTGCCACGGATTGCCGATATGAAATGCGTAGGTGCCGCCGTTGTAATAGGCTAAAGACGGTTTCTTGAGGGGCAAATTTTTCTTCTGAATTTAAAGCCTTAATCACTTCACGGCTAGGCGCATCCAATTTGTCCATCAAAGTTTGCCAGATTTCTCGTACTTGCTGTAAATGCGTTTGCGCCGCTTGCTTTTTGGCTTCAATAATCGCGTCATTTTCTTGACTATTGCCTTTGACATC
>JSZA02000093.1 GCA_000785145.2 Candidatus Thiomargarita nelsonii | reverse complement strand
TTGTGTATCTAGGCTTTATTTAAGATTGCCTTCCCGTCCATCCGAATGCAATAATTAGGCCAAAACGAGTCGCACGCACTGTTTGTTTAACATTCAAGGTACCGCCGAGAACCGTCACATAGACACGCGCTGATTTCAAATCGGGTGAGATATCTACCGCTGTCACTGTGAGCATTCCTAATTCAGGGTGACTGATTTCTCTACGGATGATATCAGCTAACTCACGCCTGACTTGTTCATTGACACGTTGGGTACGCTTGAATTCTTTCATTAGTTATCAGTTGTCAGTTGTCAGAAATAGAGAATAGCAAAAATTGTCCAGAAACAACGAAAAACTTTTCTGGACAACTATAACTAATAACGGTTAAATTGTCCGTGCTATTGTTCGTTTTTCATAAATCTCAATTTGGTCATTAACCTTGACATCACTGTAGTTTTTCACACCAATACCACATTCTATCCCTGCTTTGACTTCTAAAGCATCATCTTTAAAGCGGCGCAACGAGTCCAATTCGCCTTCAAAAATAACCACATTGTCGCGCAAGACGCGGATGGGACTATGGCGTTTGACAAGTCCATCAATAACAAGGCAACCCGCAACCAATCCAAATTTGGGAGAGCGGAAAACTTCCCGTACTTCCGCTAAACCAATAATCTCCTCTCTGATTTCTGGCGCAAGCATTCCACTGAGGGCTTTTTTAACCTCATCGATGGCTTCATAAATGACACTATAATAGTGTAAATCAATCTTTTCTTCATCAATCAAGTTTTTCGCATTGACATTGGCTCGCACATTAAAGCCCATCAAAATCGCATTGGAAGCCACCGCTAAATTGACATCCGATTCACTAATGCCACCAACGCCACTGGCAACAATCTTGACTTTGACTTCATCATTTGAAAGCTTAACCAAAGCTTCACGCAAGGCTTCTACTGAGCCATCTACATCGGCTTTGAGCACAATATTGAGCGTGTTGATCTGACCCGTTTGAAACTGCGAAAACATATTTTCCAGATTTATCGCTTGCTGACGCGCCAATCTGACTTCACGATATTTTCCTTGCCTAAATAAAGCAATTTCCCGCGCTTTACGTTCATCGGATACCACGATGGCTTCATCACCGGCACTGGGGACACCAGACAGTCCTAGCACTTCAACAGGAATTGAGGGTCCTGCCTCTTTGATATGCTTGCCCGTTTCATCCAACATCGCCCGCACACGACCATACTCTTTGCCTGCTAAGAGAATATCACCTTTTTTCAATTGGCCACTTTGAACAAGCAAACTGGCTACCGCTCCGCGTCCTTTATCTAAGCGCGATTCTACGATAACGCCAGTGGCAGTGCCCTCAGCAACCGTGGTCAATTCCAATACTTCGGCTTGCAATAAAATGGAATCGAGCAACTCATCAATACCTTCCCCCGTTTTCGCGGAAACCTGCACAAACATCGTATCACCGCCCCAATCTTCTGGGACAACTTCTTTAGCCACTAATTCCTGTTTAACCCGTTCGGGATCCGCTTCTGGTTTATCAATTTTATTGATCGCCACCAGGAGTGGAACTTCAGCCGCCTTAGCATGTTGTATCGCTTCATTCGTTTGTGGCATCACACCATCATCAGCCGCCACCACCAAGACGACAATATCTGTTACTTTTGCACCGCGAGCCCGCATGGCCGTAAATGCCGCGTGTCCGGGGGTATCTAAAAAGCTAACAGTGCCCTTGGGCGTATCCACATGGTAAGCACCAATATGCTGAGTAATACCACCCGCTTCACCATCCGCCACCTTAGTCCGGCGAATATAGTCAAGTAAAGAGGTTTTACCATGATCAACATGACCCATAATCGTGACCACAGGGGCACGAGGAACTCGTTCGCCTATTTGCTGACCCGTTTGGATGAGTCCAGATTCAATTGCATTTTCTTGCAACAATTTAGGCGTATGCCCCATTTCCTCGACAATAATGGCGGCTGTTTCCTGATCAATCCGCTGGTTGATCGTCACCATGGTACCCATTTTCATCATGGTCTTAATGAGTACAGCAGATTTGACTGACATTTTTTGCGCCAGTTCCATAACCGTCAGGCTTTCTGGTAAACTCACTTCGCGCACTATCGGGCTAGTAGGCCGGCTAAATGCACCATGCTGAGGTTTTTCAGGTGCCCGCTTCTGTTTATTTTTAGGCTTTTTCTGCTCCTCTTCCTGCCGCTTGGCCGTCTGATTTTTAGTGCCAGAATAGCCGGTGTCCGTCTCCTTTTTTCTCCTACGCCTACGTCTTTTACGCGCTGGATTTTCCCCCTCCTTTGGGCGTTCTTCACCAGACTTTTTCTCATTAACACCCCGACGATGTTTCGGGGCTTGACGTACAGCCTCACCTGGACGTTTTGCGTCGTTTGTATAACGCTTTCTAGGTTTTTGGGTCGCAGCACTATCCTTGACTGTCGTCGTCCGCTCTGAGGATTTTTCTGTGGTCTCAGAATTTTTGTTCCTAACCGCCGATGCGCCTGATTTGTTGTCACTATCGGGACGATTTGTCCTAACAGCACCTCTATTGGGCTGTTGCTGCTTTTCAGCTTCAGTTTTAGGTGAGCGGCGACCACGTCCTGTATCTCGAGAGTTTCTCTCACGTCTTGCTTTTTGTTCCGTTGCATTTGCTGGTGTGCCTTCTGGTCGTCGTTGCTGACGATCAGGTTCTTTTTCCACTTTCCGTTGTGCAACGGGTTCCTTATTGACAGGCTCACGGTGCTTTTTGACATAGGTGCGTTTTTTTCTCACTTCAACTTGCACAGTTTTAGCACGCCCTTGTGAATTAGGCACTTTGAGTTCACTGACAACTTTACGCTTGAGAGTAATTTTGTTAGGACTCTGGTTGACTGATTTGTCAGTATCTTTTCCATGAACCTTACGCATATGACTTAACAATCGTCTTTTTTCAGTCTCACTAATCTTATCATCAGCCCTTTTGGCAGAGAGTCCAGCATCTCCTAATTGCGCTAACAAACGTCCAATAGGAATTTTTACATCATCAGCAAATTGTCTTATGGTAACTTCAGCCATTCTTTCAGTTTTAAGTTCTCAGTTATCTGCGTTCATTTGCCAGTTATCAGTTATCCGTTATCAGAAATAAATCCTATTTCTTGAAGAAATAGGATTTTTAAGGACACAAAAAAATCCTATTTCTTCAAAAACTGTTCGCTGATAACTGATAACTGATAACTGAGTCTAAGAGGCACGGGCGGTCATAATTAGTTGCCCTGCCTGCGCTTCATTCATACCTTCAATGTTTATCAAATCGTCTACTGATTGATCTGCTAATTCTGCCACATTCATAATTCCACGTTTGGCAAGCACTTGCGCCCATTTACCCGCAAGGCTACGCAAATCTTCAGTTGGCACCTCCTCCTTTAATGTTTCTTCACTGGTGCGTGTTAGCAGGAGATTCTTAGCGCTAGTACGCAATTTCTTAACCAGCTCATCATCAAATTCCTTAATTTCACGCATTTCATTGAGCGGAACATAAGCCACTTCTTCAAGTGTAGAAAAACCTTCTTGCACTAAAACGCTCGCTATCTCTTCGTCAACATCCAATTCTTTGATAAACAGGTCTTGCATTGCATTGGTTTCAGCTTGATGCTTTTCCGCTGCTTCAGATTCGGTCATGACATTTAAGGTCCAACCGGTTAAATCGCTGGCAAGGCGCACATTTTGCCCATTACGTCCTATTGCTTTAGATAATTGTTCTTCGCGTACAGCAACATCCATGCTATGCGTCTCTTCATCAACAATGATAGAGACGACTTCCGCTGGTGCCATCGCATTCATCACAAACTTTGCAGGGTTTTCATCCCACACGATAATATCCACCTTTTCGCCTGCCAGCTCATTTGTGATCGCATGTACTCGTGAGCCACGCATACCAACACAGGCGCCGACGGGATCAATACGGGGATCTTTAGTTTTCACAGCCAGTTTTGCACGCAATCCGGGATCGCGGGCTGCGTTCATGATTACTAGAAAATTTTCTCCAATTTCAGGCACTTCCATAAGAAATAATTTCATCAATAATTCGGGTGCCGTGCGACTGAGGAATAATTGTGGTCCACGCTGCTCAGAGCGTACCGCTTGTAAATAACCACGCAGACGATCTCCAGGACGTACTGTATCACGGGGAATCATTTCTTCACGCGGAATCAGTGCCTCTGCATTGCTCCCTAAATCAAGAATGACATTGCCACGTTCGGTGCGTTTGACAAGCCCACTGACCAATTCTCCTTGCCGTTCTTTATAAGCTTCAACAACTTGTGCCCGTTCAGCTTCGCGGATTTTTTGGACTATCACTTGTTTAGCCATTTGGGCGCCAATCCGATCAAAGTTCACCGATTGGATCGGTTTTTCAATCCATTCTCCTATCGTTATTTCAGTATTCTCTTTTGTCGCATCTGTTAGGCTAATCTGGGTTTCGGGAATTTCCACATTTTCATCGTCAACGACTTCCCAACGACGAAAAGCACTATAATCACCCGTGCGCCGATCAATCTCTGTACGGACTTCGATTTCATTGTTAGAATGTTTCCTGGTGGCACTCGCGATCGCACATTCCAAGGCATTAAAAATAACTTCTTTACTCACGCCTTTTTCGTTAGATACCGCATCTACGACCAAAAGAATTTTTTTATTCATCGTCACCACCCCTATCGAACCGTTTATTGTATTTTATTTATTTTTTGTCAGTCAGGTACAATGTGTGCGTTCTCTATCTGATCATAAGGTAGGTTATATTCTTTTCCGTCCACTACCACTATCACCTGACGATCTTCTACTCGTTGCAATAGCCCCATGAAATTGCGTCGTGCCTTTAAGGGGCGAGCCATCTGTACTTTGACTTTATGACCTACAAAGCGTATAAAATGGTCTATACTAAACAAGGGTCGATCTAATCCGGGAGAAGATATCTCTAATGTATAATGACCCTGTATAGGGTTTTGGACATCCAATACTCCGCTCACTTGATGACTCACTTGCTTACAATCGTCCACATTAATCCCGTCTGGATGATCGATATATATACGCAACAGGACTTTATGTCCCCCTTGCGAGAGACGTACTACGCCTACTAATTCATAGCCTAATGCCGTAACAACAGGAGCGAGCAATTTTTGTAATTCTTTATCTAACAAAATAATTTTCCACTTAATGTCTAAACAAATAAAAAAATGGGCACAAGGCCCACTTTTTAATTTGTTTTAAATAAAATAAAAAAAAAAATAAAAAAAAACTAGGTAGGGTTTAACTACTCTAGTTTGAGTCACACATTTATTTTCTCTATAAAAACGTACCTGACTAAAAGTTCTTTTAACCTTATAAAAATATTTTTTATATCTGTCATATCTGCTTTAATAGTGTAGTGGATTGATGTCTAACTAGCAACCCATAAGTCCAAGATAAATCTTGGACTCCTAGCAAATGTGCGATTATGAATCCTGATCTTAATTTATTACAACCTTATCCATTTGAAAAATTAGCTCAACTCAAAAAAAATTGTGTCCCATCGCAGCTAAGTCCGATAAATCTCTCTTTAGGTGAGCCACAACATGCCACGCCTGATTTTATTGTTAATGCCATGGATACGGCTCAGGGGCTTAAAAAATATCCGACGACTCAAGGTGGGTTGGCTTTGCGTCGGAGTATAGCACATTGGCTAATACATCGTTTTGATCTCCCACTTGATAGTATCTCACCTGATAGACATATTTTACCAGTCAATGGCACTCGTGAAGCCTTGTTTTCTTTTGCACAGGCTGTGATTAATCGTCAATCCTCTAACCCTTTGGTATTAATGCCTAATCCATTTTATCAAATTTATGAGGGTGCTGCTTTATTGGCGGGTGCCAAACCTTTTTATATCAATGATTTAGTATTTGATCAGATACCAGAGGCGGTTTGGGCAGATTGCCAATTGTTATATATTTGTTCACCCAATAATCCCACTGGCACTGTATTAAGTCTGTCCACTTTGCAAAGTTTGATTGAGCGTGCTGATGAGTATAATTTTATCATCGCGGCTGATGAGTGTTATTCTGAAATTTATAGCGATGAAAGGCAACCACCAGTGGGATTATTACAGGCTTGTGCGGCAAAGGGGCGATTGGATTATCGGCGGTGTGTGGTATTTCACAGCCTTTCCAAACGCTCTAATGCGCCTGGTTTGCGATCTGGTTTTGTGGCGGGCGATGCTGAGATTATGCGCCAATTTTTACTTTATCGCACTTATCACGGTTGTGCTATGTCTTTAGTGGTGCAAGCGGCAAGTATTGCTGCTTGGGAGGATGAAAGTCATGTCCAAATAAATCGTGATTTATATCGACAAAAATATGAGGCTGTGATGGATATTCTCAGTCCTGTCATGTCCGTTGAGCGTCCACCGGCTGGTTTTTATTTATGGGCTCAAACGCCAATTGCTGATGATCAATTTGCCCGTGAATTATTTTTGCAAGAAAATGTCACGGTGTTACCCGGTAGCTTTTTGTCACGGATGGCAGATGGTGTGAATCCTGGGCAAAATCGTATTCGTATAGCTTTAGTTGCGCCTTTAGAGCAGTGTGTTGATGCGGCTCAGCGTATGCGTCGTTTTATTAATCGTCCAAGATAAATCTTGGACGCCTACCGATTTTAAATATGAATAATTTACAAAATATTATTGAGGCGGCTTTTGAAAGTCGCGCTGATTTGAGTTCACACAATGTTAGTCACGACATTAGAAATGCAGTGACTGAAACGCTTGATTTACTTGATCAAGGGCGATTGCGTGTTGCCGAAAAACAACAAGACAAGTGGGTCGTCAATCAATGGATTAAAAAAGCCGTTTTATTATCGTTTCGCCTTGAAGAAAATGCTTTTATCAAAGGCGGATTTACTAATTATTATGACAAAGTGGCATCCAAGTATGCCGATGTCAGTTCGCGTGATTTTCGTGAACAAGGTGTGCGCGTTGTACCGCCTGCCACAGTGCGTCAAGGTGCCTACGTTGCGCCGGGCGTGGTGTTGATGCCTTCTTATGTGAATATCGGGGCTTATGTGGACAGTGGCACGATGGTCGATACGTGGGCGACTGTTGGCTCTTGTGCCCAAATTGGTAAAAATGTACATTTATCGGGAGGCGTGGGAATCGGTGGCGTTTTGGAGCCGATACAGGCTGGCCCTACGATTATTGAGGATAATTGTTTTATTGGTGCCCGTTCAGAAATTGTTGAGGGGGTGGTTGTTGGTGAGGGGGCTGTGATTTCGATGGGGGTGTATATTGGACAAAGTACTAAAATCTATAATCGCAACACGGGTGAAGTGAGTTATGGTTATATTCCACCTGGAGCTGTGGTTGTGTCAGGCAATTTGCCATCGCAAGATGGAAAATATTCCCTTTATTGTGCGGTGATTGTTAAGCAAGTCGATGAAAAAACGCGGGGAAAAGTAGGGTTGAATGAATTGTTGAGGGATATTTAGATTATGAAAAATTCATGTTGTGATGATTACGATCCAAGTTCTCTATCAGTCGAACAAGCTTTAGAGCGCATTGAGCAAGGTTTACAAGCTATAGGCGCTAAAGAGCAAGTGACAATTCGCAGCGCATTAGGTAGAATTTTAGCTGAAGATGTGCTCTCAAAAATTAATGTGCCGCCATACGAAAATTCGGCCATGGACGGTTATGCTGTGCGTGGCGCAGATTTAGAGGGTAAAGTCCAATTGTCAATGGTTGGGACTTCTTTCGCCGGGCAGCCTTATATGGGAACCGTTGAAGCGGGGCAATGCGCGAGAATATTCACGGGTGCTGTCATACCCAACGGGACTGATACTGTGATCATGCAAGAGCATGTTGAGCGAGACGGCGATGTCATCAGTATCGGCACGGGACATAAAACGGGACAAAATGTCCGTCCGCTTGGCGAAGATATGCGTATTGGTGAAACCGTTTTAAAAGCGGGAAAGCGTTTGTCGCCAGCGGATATTGGTTTGTTGGCTTCATTGGGTATTCCCGAAGTCAAAATTTTTCGTCGCTTACGGGTGGCTTTTTTCTCGACGGGTGATGAGTTATGTGCCGTTGGTGAAGTGCTACAGCCGGGTCAAATTTTTGATAGTAATCGTTATACTTTATACGGTATGTTGACTCGCTTAGGGGTTGAATTGATTGATATGGGAGTGGTGCATGATAAGCCTGAAGATGTAGAAAATGCTTTTCTATTAGCGGCAAAGGGCAATGATGCGATTATTACTTCGGGCGGCGTTTCAGTGGGAGATGCGGATTATGTGACCGATACGCTACGCCGTCTTGGTGAAGTGAATTTTTGGAAAGTGGCGATGAAGCCGGGGAAACCTTTGACTTTTGGCAAAATCCAAGACGCCGTTTTTTTTGGTTTGCCCGGCAATCCGGTGTCGGCGATGGTGACGTTTTATCAATTTGTGCAACCCGCTTTGCAGCGTATGATGGGACAAAAGCATGTGGTGCAGACTCGGGTGACAGTACCTTGTGTTTCTTCCCTGAAAAAACGCACTGGGCGCATGGATTTTCAACGCGGCATTTTGGAAAGGGATGAACAAGGTCGATTAGTGGTGCGCTCTACTGGTCAACAAGGCTCTGGCATCCTCAGTTCGATGAGTCAGGCGAATTGTTTTATTATTTTGCCGGTAGAATGTGGGAATGTGGCGGCGGGCAGCGAGGTGCTGGTGGAACCGTTTGAGGGGTTAATTTAGTTATTAGCAGGGATAAGTCAAAACATTAACGACAGGGATTTGTTTTTAGTATGTAGGGTGGGTAGAGCGGAGCGAAACCCACCTACAATTAAAAAGGGACAAGTCTATTTTATGTGGAGGATGAAAAATGAAAACATATCAACGCATTATATTCGCTACATTTTTGGCAACAAGCACATTAATTGCAGCGCAAGAGCCGCCTCTTCTTTTTGAACAAGTCGATCAATTTACATTGATTTGGAGTGCGCGTGGCACTGGTGGAGAACACGAAGGGGCATATTATAAACCAATTGCGCCTCCCGGTTACCATATTCTTGGCCATTATGGACAGGGAAACTATGGCACTCCTGACGGATTCAGTGTTGTTGTCAAGGAAAAATATGCCAATGGCAACCCTGCCCTAAAACGCCCAGAGAAATATGAGGAAATATGGGCAGATTTTGGCTCTGGTGCTCAACGGGATGGTGCCTTTTGGCAGCCCATACCCCCAGAAGGGTACAAATGTTTGGGTATCGTCGTGACACCTAATTATAAAAAACCAAGTACAAATGAAATCAGATGTGTCCGTGACGATCTCACAACCCAAGGCAAGATTGGTCAGCTTATTTGGAATGACAGTAAGACGGCGGTTTGGTTTCGAGATTTTGGCTCTTGGCGTATTGAGCCTGCAAATCCACAAAAAGGTAAAAGTGTAGGTACCTTTTATGGTCATGCGAGCCAACAACCACCAAGTTCAATTGAGTTAAGGTCAACTGAGTTAAGGGTCCTAAATTCTAGCCAAATTCGTCTTGAGCAATAAGGAGACATTATGCCCCCCAAATACACGCGCACTTTTGCCCAAGTTTATTTGGCCGAACTCGACTATGTGAAAAAACGGCGCGACGAGATGGGCTTGAAAGCCATTGAGACTGAATTGGAAAATATCAAAGCCAGCACTCAAGCGGGTTTAGTCGGACTCGCATTATCGGGCGGCGGAGTCCGTTCTGCCACTTTCAACCTTGGACTCTTGCAATCCCTGGCTAAAAACAAAGTTCTGCAATACTGCGATTATCTATCCACAGTCTCCGGCGGCGGCTATATCGGCTCATGCCTGAGTGCCCTATTGGCAAATGCCCCTAAAGCTTCGACAAAACCAGACGAATTCCCTCTCAATAACCAGTCTGACGGAAAATTAGAAGAAAGTGCCCAAGTCAACTATCTGCGTCAGACTAAAAACTACTTAGGCACTGGCAGTCTGTGGGATAGTTGGCACATAATAGGAACCGTTGTTTCTGGTAGGATGGCTACAGTACTGGTTGCATTTATCAGCTTGATTTTTTTATCTTATTTATACATACCATATAACAGCTACTTATTTAAACAACAATATGTCCTGATAGGGCTGGCCGTCATAACATTTATATTCATGATGTTTATAGATTTTTTCCGTCAGATATGGCCATTTAGCTCGCGCATCCGACATAGTAAACCAATGCCGATCCCAAATTTCAAATGGAAGATTTAGCTAATCTGCAACGCAAAGCCCGTATTGATTTAGGGATCAACATTGATATGGACATGACATTGTTACGCCCAAACCAAGATAAGAACAGCAAAGCATACTACGTCAAAGGCACCATATACTATCCCGATAATGAGCGGGGCACATTGTTTTATATTAAGACGACCATGAAAGGAGATGAGCCTGAAGATTTGCTAGCTTATCGGCGCAAAAACGCCCGCTTTCCTGACGAAACGACTGCCGATCAGTTTTTTAACGAGGATCAATTTGAGTCCTACCGAAAACTAGGCGAACTGGTGGGAGAAAATCTGTGTTCTACAAGTGACATTGATGAACAAATTTAAAAGTATAATTTGGTTGTTTCGGGAATGGAGCTCCGCGGATTTCCCGAAACAACCAAAATAAAATGACAAAACTTTTGGTTGTTTCGGGAATGGAGCTCCGCGGATTTCCCGAAACAATTTAAAAGAAAAGGAGTCCAAGATAAATCTTGGACTCCTGCCATAAATCGACTATAACAATGAATCAAGACTATATCAAACATATATCAACGCTTGCTTTTAGTATGGATGTTGTTGATGAGGCGAAACAAAAAGAATAAAAATTGGCGGCTCGTATGCCGGCTCTTCAGTACAACGGATTAGGGGAATAAACGGATTGTGGCGAGGTTTTTAACCGTATAAAACCGGTTTAGTCTAGTCTTTTTGAACAATCCGTTTATTCCCCATCCTCGGGTAACGAAGTAAATCCGTTGTACTAGAGGTTTTGACTTAGTTAGTCCTAACGGCTCTAGTACGCTGTCATATAGGTGGGTAATGTAGGGTGCGTCCTACGCACCTTTACCGATTATTTGTGCCCAGGACGCACCCTACAAAACTCACTCGCTCCCCACGAAGTTTGGCAACGGATAAAATATATATATCAAACAGACTCTTAGATGGCTTCATCCCACCGAACTCCATCACTCTCGTTTTAAAATACCAAGCAAAATTGAAAACACTTTACCAGTATCTTCTGGTATGCGCTGACTATGTATATCCTTAACAATAACTTTATCTTTTCGTTTTAATACTCCAAAACGCCATATTTCACCAATCGTAACCGCGCCATAAAGTAATTCGGGTGAATTTTCAGATTCATATTGATCAAGCGCTATTAATTCAACAGCCAATTGGTTAAATCCCTTATCTAAATCACCTTTTTTAGCTTCAATGACAATGAGTTCTTGAGAAGAACGTATTAAGTAATCCAAGAAGCCACCTAATTTGTCATCAATTTCAATTGGATATTCAACATTGATTTTAGCATCACAATGACGAATCATTTCCAACAAGAGGGGAGCAATCAAAAAATCTCTTTTTGCTGAATTGAGTGTGATTTTGGGCAGAATATCATAGTAAGTTTCTTGTAATTTTTTGATGATTTGTTTATCAACTGAATTATCCATTGGAAGTTGAATAATTTCCGTCGATAGCAAATAACCAAATTCAGCCACAATTTCTTCAGTCGGATTATTAAGTTCAAAATAATCACTGAAGGTATATTTCTTGTCTTTTTTGAAAATTGATTTAATCATGTTTAAGCCATTCAATGTGGTTGAAATTTATATTTTTTTTCAATCGTCTGGTCCGTTTTATTAGTTTTCAACTGCCATTTTTAGGTACTAAGTTATCGGCGCACTTGGCTATGCTTCATTAAAAGGCGTTGGTGATCAGGGTGTTATCCTGAATGGTTCGTTTTTGAACCAACCCCTATTTAGTTATTAATTGTGGCGAGGAACCGAATAATGGGCGGCATTCCAAAGATTGTAGGTTTCTTGTAAACGCATCCACAATTCGGGAGTGGTATCAAAAGCGCGTGATAATCGTAAAGCCAGATCGGGTGAGATCGAGCTTTTTTCACGGAGAATATTGGAAAGTCTTGTCCGTGACACGCCCAATGCTATCGCCACTTTGGAAATAGTTTTTCAAAACGAAAAATAACTCGCCAATTCCCTGATACTTTTACCGCCCAAAACCCAGCCCATTTAGCCGTAAGTGGATGTAACTTAGCCCCCCGGATAATCCATATCTTCAACAACTAAAGCCGCATCAAGTCGGTCAAGAATATCAACTAACTTTTTGGCATGTTTAGCTTGAATACCTTTTTTATTGCCATCATAAAAAAAGTCTTCCAACCCTTTATGTGAAAAACTTAACTTTTAATCATTGATTAAACTCAATTAAGAAAATGAACCTGCAACCGTAAAAAATATAACTACAAAAAACCTTAACTACAAGGATTACATTATCGTTCGGATAATATATTGGCTCTATTTTATGCCGGCTCTTCAAAAAACCAAATAGCCTTATGTAGGAGGGCGAAAATCATCAGGCGATTGAGAAATCCGATTTTTTTAAAAAATCGGATTTCTTTGAAAGTTGAAAATATTAAAAGACTTTTGTTGAGGTACTTAATCCCTGACGTGTCGGTTTTGACTTATCCGAGCGATCCTATGCTCGATGTAATTATTAAGGTTTTTTAGGACTTCGCACTGAGTACAAGGGACTCACTCGCTCCGCTCGTTACTTCGTTTGGCAACGGATAAAAAAAATCTGAGGGAGTGGAGAATTTAGAAAAAGGAAACAATCAAATTTGATGCTCAAGTTTTTTTTGCTTGACAAGTATGTTGGAGTCCAAAGCTTTAGCTTTGGGCTCGCTCATCGAGTAATAATGAGTTCATTATGGTTGCTGAAGAACACAATAATGTTAATTATCTAAATAAATAATTAGGAACGCCATCAACATCAATATTTAGAGAAATCGCAATATTCCTCCATTTCCCGTCAACATGATAGTAGGTATAAGCCAAATCAATTCCTTGATTGTTTATTTGGACTTCCCAATAATTTTCATACCCAGCCGCATGGGGCACAAAAAAACCGCACTTGTTGAGTTCCTTCTAAAAGCTGGACAGCTTTTTTGCTTTGTTCTAGCGTTATATAAGCGGCCTGATCCGCCATCACATTTGACATCGACAACACCATTGAGGCAACTATTGATTGAAATATAATCTTCATAAATTTATCCTTTAGCACAATAAATTGAATTATTACCGTCTGAAAGACGGATGTTTTAAGCCAGCGTGTCCAAAGCTAAAGCTTTGGACTCCAACATGTCAAGTCAAAAAAACTTAGTTCTAAGAGTCATAAAACCCTTGAACCACTGATTTACTTCGTATGACGGAAGGCTCTGATGAGACGGATTAAAAACCTAAAAATGCTCATCTGAGTTTTTGACTTTGGGTTTAAATCCGCGTCATCCGTAAGTTCCCTACGGGACAAGGGTTTTTTTTCGTCTAAAAAAAGGTCACAATCGCCTACTTTAACAGAACAGAAATCAAACCCTCGCGGCTCATTTTATATCACTTGATACGATAAGACATCCAAGCCATTTATTTCCATCATTTTTTTATCTGCTGTTATTAAAGTACAATTTTTGTATATACTGCAACCTGCAATAATAGCATCTGGTAATTTCAGTTTTTTCTCTTGACGGAGATTAATAATCTGCTGATGTAATTCATTATTGCTTGATGGTAATTCCATTACTTCAATTTTTTTAGCAAAAGCGTTGAATAGTTCAATGTCATTTTCTGATATCCTTGGAAAGGATAAATATTCAAGCTTAGAAATAACAGAACATGCAATAAATTCTGCTTCTTGTAAGATTTCGACAAGCTTTTGATTACCCTTTAAGAGTTGAATAATCGTGTTAGTCTCTAAAAAGTAAAATTTACCATTCATCACGAATATTCCTTTGTTCTTGAACAGCATCACCTTGCCATTCTAATTTCCCAACTACATCAGAAAAATCATATTGTTGCTTTTTAGTGATTAATTTTTCGGAAACTAAAAGAATCACCTTCATATGTTTTGAATAGATTTTCTTATATTGAGGTGGAATTTCAATCAAATTTCTTTTAGCATTAATTTCAAATTCAAACGCTTGCATCTTTTATTATCCTATCTAATTTTCCAACTAAAAAGCTTTGTCTGCACTGGCTTATTGTCCAATGATATCCACCTGTCACAATCGCCTACATCGGCGAGGTCCAGCGTAACCCTAGACCCTAAATTTTCAATATAAAATTCAAAAACTTACAAACAACAATTAACACACAAAAAAAGTGGCCAAAAGTTAGGTGCATAAAATTAAACGCTTTAAAATCATTTACTTAAAATTTACAATTATTTTTCGACCCCTCATTTTTGGCTACCCCCAAAAAGCAAAAATTATAGCACACCACACGATACCCGAATAAAACACAATTAAATTATAGGGCAAAATCAACCCAAATCGCTTTTAAATCTCTTTCTGTTAACTTTTTTGCTCTTCATTATAACATAACAAAAGACTAAATGCAAACACTTTTTTTAATATTTTTCTGCTCATCAAAACAATTTTAAAAAAATAAATATATTATTCAATAAAATACAAAAATTAAGCTAAAAAAAATAATTTTTCGGCATTATATTTGATATGTTATCAGTTATCAATACATAAATTGATAACCAGAAAAGGAGTCCAAGATTTATCTTGGACGTCCCTATTTTTAACCGAGAATTTTCCGCGTTTCCATCAAAATTTTGCCCAACATATTCTTACCACTGCCATCCTGCCCACAGCCCCAATAATAATCCTTAGGCGCATTTTCAACCAAATTCTCATTACCCGTTTCAAGTAACCGTTTTTTAAGAACGTCATGGGCACGAAATTTGGCCAAAACGGCTTGCCTCATAATATCATCCTTCACTTTTTCCCAATCAGCGCGTAAGGGGCTCGTTCGACTACGACCCAATTGTTTCGCTTTACTAGGCGTGGGCGCAGTACGGATACGTTCTTCTTGTGGAAGTCCGGGAAATTTTTTGGCTTGAAAATAGTGTTCAACAGTTCGCCAATATTTATCGTCTAAAGTAAAGCCATGTCTCGAAAAGTTTGAAAATTCAGAATATTCGTCGTGGCTTGAATAAAAATAGATAGTCATGGTATCCTCTTATCAGTTATCACAAACTCAATCAAAGGAGACGTCCAAGATAAATCTTGGACTCCTGAATCTATATGATCTTTACAAACATTGAAAAAATAGATTTACCCAAAACCGCAGAAGTCGGCAAAGGCTTTACCGTCATCATGACGGCTAACGGAAAAGTACCATTCGCACAAATCATTATACGTCACAATGATGGCTGGGAATGGATTGTTAAGGAGCAGCATGTCATTGACAAAGGCAAAGGCAATTATCATATCCAAGTACCGCCCCAAGCCTATCACGCTGGCATTGCCTATTTACAAATCGAAGCTTGTCGTGTCGCTGAACTTGCCACCGCCAGTAGCGACGATTGGCGCACACACCACAGCGAAATCCAAATCACCGACACGCCCCAAGCAACGCAATCGCCGCCTGTAGAAAAAATCCCCACCATTACCTTGGGAAAATCTAATCAGCCCGTCATCTACTTTGGCATCCACAAGCACATGCACCAGCCCTATTACAATGTCACTGATTTAGACTATTGGGATGGAGAAAAAGATGACATTTTTGGCACTCGTGGTGGTCCCTATACGCACTTTATTCCCGCCGCCGTCTGGCAATATATCAACGGTGGCTTGTCTCATGCAGGCTTATCAACCAGTTGGTCAGGCTCACTGATTGAACAACTTCATCGTTGCGCCGAAACTGGGCGTGGACACGGTGCCTTTGCTAATTGGAATCACGAACTCCGTACCCTCGCGCAAGCTAAAACCGCTTTTGGCAATCCTCGCGTCGATTTTACCGCCTTTGGCTTTTTTCATCCCCTGATGTCACTGATACCAGCCCGCGACATCGTAGGACAAATCGAATGGCATCGAAAAATCATCCGCGACACCTTTGGCGTAGAAGCCAGTGAAGTCATGTTCCCGCCCGAAACAGCCTTTCAGCCACACATGATTCCAGCACTCAAACAGGCGGGCGTAAAAGCCATACTCTACGACTCCATTCACCATTTCCGCGCTTGCAAAGAATATCCTTACGGTGGCACAGGCGAAGGTATGCTGCCACCCAATCTTGCTGATCAAGAAAATGCGCCTGTCACAGACTGGCTACAACTTCAGAATATTTGGGCAGCGAGCAATATTTCGCCGCAACTCTTAAAGCCTTGTATTCTCTATTATGAGGATCATCAAGGACAACGCCATGAAATCATCGGAGTCCCCGCAGAGCGTTATCTCGGCAATGAGGATGCTCGCGGTGGTTATGGTGCTTTACAGTATGAAATGGTGATGGGGCAGATTTATGATAAAATTTGCCAAAACAAAGCATTTGATCCCAAACATCCGCCCTTTTTTGTGCTACATTCTGACGGCGACAATTACGGTGGTGGCGCGGATAGTTATTATACGGCTAATACGGGGCGTCTGGTTAAAATGTGCCAAACGGATCCTCGCTTTCAGTTGATTACTATTAAAGATTATCTCCATCAATTTCCGGTTGATCCTAAAAATGCTGTCCATGTTGAGCCAGGATCGTGGGCGGGCGCGGATAATGGCGATCCGCAGTTTACTAAGTGGTTTTCATGGCTGGAAAAAGACTATTCCCCTGATCTCAACAGTTGGGCAGTATTAACCGCTTTTCAGAATATAGTACATTCACTTGAAGATGCCGGGCAAGATGGGGGGCTGATGGAGGCTTTAAAACGTCTTCTTTATGCCGCCGAAACCAGTTGTTATTGGTATTGGACAGGACAAGACATTTGGGATGCACAAGTGACTAACGCGGCTAATAAAGCGATGACAATGGCCGATAACTTATTGAAATCAAATAAGGATCGGACAGGGCCCACTATTTTCGTACCTTGGGTGCGCCCTGCTAATCCGGGTGGCAAGGATTGGGGACAAGGTGGATTGATTCAAGCAGCCTCAGAAGCCACGGTCCGTACATTTGTGTACGATATATCGGGCGTAAAAAGGGTGACACTCCATTACGGCACATCAAAGAAGAAAATTGAAATGACAAATTGTGGCGCCTATCCCTCGCGGACAAATCCCGCAATAATTGCGACAGAATATAAGACGATACTCCCAGCGGGTACGGGTAATATTCGGTATTTTGTTGAAGCGGTTGATGGTCGTGGAAATGTATCTTATAGCCCGGTTGGACGGATTTTTGTTGCGTAAGTAGGTACGCATAAATATTTTAACATTTTTACTCTCGACGGCGTTTCGGGAAATCCGCTCCGCTCCATTCCCGAAACAACTGAAAAATGTTAAAAAACTTTTGTATATCTACTTAGATAGCTGTTCGTAAGTACTGAATCATGAATTTTAGCGTAGCGATCTTCGTTTCAGGTATTTCATGTAGTATTTCATGTAGGGTGGGTAGAGCGAAACCCACCATTGTAAAAAATTTCAACGAGTTGGGGGCGCTGAAAGATTAAGAAATCCTATTTTTTAAAAAAATAGGATTTCTCACCGCGATTTTAAGGTCTTTTGGAGTCCAAAGCTTTAGCTTTGGACGAAAAAAAATAACCCCCCCATCTTGATAATAACGCATTAATCCTTACATGTAAGGCTCACTCATGCCACGAGGATTTACTCAAATGAACATGGAAAAACTCACAACAAAATTTCAAGAAACCTTAGACGAGGCACAAAGTCTTGCCGTCGGACGTGATCACCGTTTTATGGAGCCCGCGCACGTACTCTTAGCGATGCTTAATCAAAAAGATAGCAGCGTCAGTCACTTGCTTGCGCGTGCTGGCACCAATGTCAATCAAGTCCGCTCTGGCTTGATTGAAGTCCTAGAACGTATTGATAAAATCAGCGGCTCTCAAGGTGATGTGCATATTTCTAATGACTTAAATCGCCTATTGAATATCACAGATAAACTGGCACAGCAGCGTGGCGATCAATATATTCCCAGTGAATTCTTTCTCTTGGCAGCGGCAGAAGATAAAGGCGCTGTCGGTCACTTGCTGCGTAAAGCGGGTGCCAACAAAAGTTTGCTGGAAAAAGCCATTGATCAATTACGCGGCGGTCAAAAAGTCGATGATCCTAATGCAGAAGAACAACGTCAAGCCCTTGAAAAATATAGTATTGATTTAACAGAACGGGCGTTGCAAGGCAAATTAGACCCTGTGATTGGGCGCGATGATGAAATTCGTCGACTCGTACAAGTCTTGCAGCGGCGCACCAAAAATAATCCCGTGTTAATTGGTCTGCCTGGGACCGGCAAAACCGCTATCGTCGAAGGTTTAGCCCAACGCATCGTCAATGGCGAAATTCCAGATGGCTTAAAAAATAAACGCTTATTGTCTCTGGACATGGGCGCATTGATTGCCGGTGCCAAATTTCGCGGCGAATTTGAGGAACGCCTAAAGGCAGTCTTGAATGATTTAGCCAAACAAGAAGGGCAAATCATTTTATTTATAGATGAATTGCACACCATGGTTGGCGCGGGTAAAGCCGAAGGCGCGATGGATGCTGGCAATATGCTTAAACCAGCCTTAGCGCGGGGCGAATTACATTGTGTCGGTGCGACGACGTTGGACGAGTATCGCAAATACATTGAAAAAGATGCCGCCTTAGAGCGGCGATTCCAAAAAGTATTAGTCGAAGAGCCCAATGTTGAAAACACTATCGCTATTTTACGCGGACTCAAAGAACGCTATGAAGTTCATCATGGAGTCGATATTACCGATCCGGCGATTGTGGCAGCGGCAACACTTTCGCATCGCTATATTACTGATCGGCAATTGCCCGACAAAGCCATTGATTTAATTGATGAAGCGGCCAGTCGCATTCGTATGGAAATTGATTCTAAACCGGAACGGATAGATCGCTTAGATCGTCGTTTGATTCAACTCAAAATTGAACGCGAGGCGATGAAAAAAGAAAAGGATGAGGCTTCCAAAAAGCGTATTGAAAAACTGCATGATGAAATCAATGTTTTAGAAAAAGAATTGGCAGATTTGAATGAAATTTGGCGCTCAGAAAAAGCCAGTGTCCAAGATGCCAGCAAGATTAAAGAAGAATTAGAGCAAGCCCGTTTAGGCATGGAAACGGCGCATCGTGCTGGAGATTTAGAGCGCATGGCAAAATTGCAATATGAGCAAATTCCTGCTTTGGAAAAACAATTGCAGGCGGCAAGCCAAGCGGATCAACAAAACATGCAATTATTACGCAATGCCGTCACTGATGAAGAAATTGCCGAAGTGGTGTCCAAATGGACTGGCATCCCCATCACCAAAATGCTGGAAGGGGAACGCGATAAATTGCTCCGTATGGAAGAAGCGATACATCAGCGCGTGGTTGGACAAGATGAAGCCGTGCAAACGGTGGCAAATGCCATTCGCCGCTCTCGCGCCGGATTATCCGATCCCAACCGCCCCAATGGATCCTTTTTATTTTTAGGACCGACGGGAGTGGGTAAAACTGAATTGTCCAAAGCCTTAGCCGGCTTTTTATTTGATACCGACGAAGCGATGGTACGCATTGACATGTCCGAGTTTATGGAAAAACACTCTGTCGCTCGATTAATTGGTGCGCCCCCCGGCTACGTCGGCTATGAAGAAGGCGGCTATTTAACAGAGGCAGTGCGACGGCGACCGTATTCTGTGATTTTGCTGGATGAAGTGGAAAAAGCGCATCCTGATGTTTTCGGAGTGCTGTTACAAGTCTTAGATGATGGACGCTTAACCGATGGACAAGGGCGGACAGTCGATTTTCGCAATACTGTGATTGTGATGACTTCAAATTTGGGCTCACAATTAATCCAAGAAATGAGCGGCGAAGAAAATTACGATGCGATGAAATCGGCCATTATGGAGATAGTCGGCCAACATTTCCGCCCAGAATTTATCAATCGTGTTGATGATATGGTGGTATTTCATCCGCTGGCTCAAGGAGAAATTCGCGCCATTGCTAATTTGCAAATTGATTATCTGCGTAAACGTTTGCAAGCCCAACATATGGAATTGCTTGTCAGTGAGGCGGCTTTAGATCATATCGGTGCTGCTGGCTTTGATCCGGTGTATGGGGCACGTCCTTTGAGACGCGCTATTCAGCAGACTATAGAAAATCCGTTGGCGCAGGATATTTTGGCGGGGAAATTTGTCGCGGGGGATACTATTCAGGTGGATGGGGCTATGCAATTTAATCATGGATAGGACGCGGAGCGTCCCGGCTGGCATTCCCACGCAGAGCGTGGGAACGAGAAATCCACCCTACCATGGTTGGTTTTAGGCTTACTGTCGTTAAGGTTTTGACTTATCCCTGCTAAGTACTGAATCTTATGCAGTCAAGATGGTTTTATTCGTTGTTTACCATTCGTTGTACTCACTACTGCGATAAAAACGTCGAACTAAGAGAGGTATTATTTATAGTGGCTTTGAAATCGAGTACAACGGATTTACTCAGAGCAAAAAAACAATAAACTACTTGAGAAGTCAAAAACAATTTTAAACCTTGAAAAATAGCTATTTCCTACCGAGTCCCATAAGGGATATTTTATTTCTACATCTTGCTCGCATTTATCAGCTACACAATATTCTTTCACAGTTGATACAAAAAGTCCGCCCTCTTGGCATCCATTGACTGTGCAACCAGGAATTTCAACCGCATTGTTTTTCACATAATCACCAAGCTTTTCTAGTGTATTTGTGCTTAATGTCGTATATTTTCCACCAGTATCAAGGAGAACTTTTTGTGTATAGTGATTATCTATTGTAATGTCTATATGTGGCCTTCCGTGATCATCATATTCCATGGGATAGGATTCTCCTCTTAAACAGACATTTCCTGCAAGATCCAGTGTAACTTCTCTCAAGTGATTAATTTCAAGAATCAAGCCCTGCAAAATATTCATGCCAATAAAACCATTGATTTCATTATTATCAGCTTGGCTAAAAGGGGTGTCCCAGGCAAACACTAATACATCTTTAAAACACATTTTACCAATACAGAGTATTGGTACAATTGTCCAACTTTCGTCTTCCTTTTCAAGAAGTGTTGATGAAATAACGGTGTAACTAGCACCTGTATCTATCAGCAAGTTTCCTAATATGTTATCTATCTCAGCCTGTACCACCGGACGGCTGCTTCCTTCAATAACCGGTACAGTAATTCTTGTCGCTGGTATATTAGAATCGTCCGATTCGCCCGAATTAGGCATTCCGCCGCGCTCATCGAGCCTACATAAGTTTTTAAGGAGTCCAAGATTTATCTTGGGCGCTTCGCTAAGGGAATGAGAAACTCCTTACCTGTTAAAAATCCGATTTTTTAAAAAAATCGGATTTTTTGTACTCACTACTGCACTGCGATAAACTCACTTGTTTTTGATGTGATCCGTTGTACTCGTTTATTTTTCCTAGTCAGTTTCTTCTAAAATGCGGCGTATTTGATTAGCATTGATATCACCTTGCTCTGATTTGGAGTAAATAGTTACCAAGGTTATTTGGTCAGTATTTTGAAGAGAGTAAATCAAGCGATAGCCACCACTTTTACCCTTTTGAACGTCACTATTGCGAACTCGTACTTTGTACAAGATGTATTCGAGGCGGGGGATTTTGTCACCTAATATTTCACCAGATTGCAGTTTTTCAATAACGGGTTCGATGTCAGAGCGTATGTGACGGTATTTTTTTGCCAACTGCCGTAGGTTACGTTTCAATTCTGAAGTGTATATAATTTCAAGATTTTTTTTGTAAAACTCATTCAATGCCATCCCATAAACGATTGATAGGGTAAGTATCGCCCGATAGAGTTTCTTTCCAAGCTTGGCGAAAACTTTCTTCTGCCGTGTTTAAAGTCACACTTTCACGATAAGATTTGACAATACGCAAGAGTATGGGAAGATATTCCACGGGTGTTTGTTGAATTTCTGTGGCAAGTTGTTGGGTATAGTGTTGAGTTGTTGTCATCATCCGATTTGTCCTTGTGTTTTTGCGTGGCATGATACCAGCATTTGAAAACTCGTGCAAGGTATTCCAGTTTTTTGCAGGACGCGGGAGCGAGAAATCTTGGAGTCCAAGATTTATCTTGGGCGCCTCGTCCAAAATAAATTTTGGACTCCAAGTATAACTCCGCATCGAATTTTATAAAGCCTTTTCACGCAATTCCCTTCTTAAAATTTTACCAACATTATTTTTAGGTAAATCTTCAACAATTTTCACCATACTGGGCAATTTATAACCCGTCAAACTTTGAGCACTAAAAGCGATAATCTCTTTTTCAGTGAGATTGGAATTTTGAGTCAACACCACAAAAGCTTTAACCGTTTCTCCCGTTTTCTCACTCGGCACGCCAACACAAGCCGCTTCAAAAATTTCGGGATGATTGGTTAAGACTTCTTCAATTTCATTCGGATACACATTAAAACCAGACACTAAAATCATGTCTTTTTTTCTGTCAACGATATAGACAAATCCATCCTGATCGACTTTTGCAATATCACCCGTTTTTAACCAAGCTTCTTCCGTTAAGACTTTCGTCGTTTCATCCTGCTTATTCCAATATCCGCGCATGACTTGAGGACCACGCACCCATAATTCTCCTATTTCTTCAATATCCCGTTCATTTTCCTCAGAATCCCGAATCGAAATCTCTGTTGAGGGGACGGGTATTCCAATACTTCCATTGAACTCTTTTAAATTGGTTGGATCGATACAAACCGCTGGAGAGGTTTCAGTCAATCCATAAGCCTCCAGTAGTACTGAACCCGTGACTTCATGCCAACGTTTAGCCGTGCTCGTTTGTATTCGTTTTGACTTGGGTTTTGTCTAAAACCTCTTCAACGGTGTGAGCAAAATTCTCAAGCACGACGATGGCTCTCGCTTTGGCATCCACCAATTGATGTTCCAATTCTCTTGCCGTATAAAGTGGGTTGACATTCACGACAATCATGCCGGCTTTTAAAATGCCAAATAGGACAATGGGATATTGCAATAAATTGGGCATCATGACAGCTATTCGGTCGCCTTTTGAATAGTGCGATTGCAACCAAGCTGCAAATTGTGTGGATTTGTGTTCAAGCGTTTTATAGTCAATATCTGTACCCAAGCATGAATATGCGATACGCTCTGAATATTGCGTGAACTTTTCTTCCAATAATTCAAGCAATGATGGGTACTGATCAGGATTGATCTCCGCTGACATGCCATCTAAGTAATGTTTAAGCCAGATTTTTTTCATAGTCACACCCTTTCAATGATACTCGCTGCGCCCATACCAGTGCCAATACACATGCTCACCATACCATATTTTAGGTACTGTGTTTAGTAAGCCTTTTATGGCGTGTACCAATAAATCATCTGGACGTGTTTGATTAAAAACCCCGTGGATTTTACCCACAGCGGTTCTTTTTGCTGCGACTATATAAGCAGTTTGAAGTTTCATGGTTAATTCCTCTTATGTTTGTTATGGAACGCGCATAAAATAACTTTAGGGCAACCACAAGGGATTAAGGGCAACCACTAGGGTGTTGCCCCTACAACGGTATGATGTAGGGGCAATCCTTTATGGTTGCCCTAGTTGTTTTATGCACGTTCCTATATATAAATTATGTACGCTATTTTTAGCATTTGCAACAAAATGTCCAAGATAAATCTTGGACTCCTATTGATAAATTAAATTTGGTATTTGGAATAAAAATCATATTTTTGATGTCAACTCATCATTTATTTTTGCTTTATGGAATCTATAAACTTATTTTTGTTTCTATGGTTGACAATTACCATAGTTGTTTTAGTGGTGTATGTAACCGAAATGCTAAAGGCTAGTCGAAAAACAGGCTTTATCTCTTATTTGGTAAGCGCAGTTAGTAGTACAGTTCTTGTTATTTTTGTCATTGTTTTGTCTGTCGTTGCACAATTCTAAAGAAATTTAATGGCATTGGCTCAGGAGTGCAAGGCGTACCCTGGCAATCGATAATAAGACCACCGCCGTTCACCTTCGCGCACTAACTTTCCTTCCCGGCTCATCTTTTTCAACAGATAAGAACTTCGATGATAATCCAAATCAAGCAGAGCCCTGCACTGGGTATTGTTGATAAAGCCGTGTTCGCGCACATAAGCTAGAATTTTTTTCTCATGGTTGGCTGGTAAAAAAAGGTGCTGTACTGGGGGCTGGCGATGCGACTGACACCATCTCAAGAAAATGAAAATGCGCTGGCTGGATCGGTGCGCCGCCACTACTGATCAATGCGTGTTCAATCAGGTTTCTCTGACATTACCGGGAAAACGGTAATTTTCTAAAGTTGCCAGTGCTTGCGCTGTTAACACCGCTTTAGGGCGGCCCATTTCTACCGCAAATTTGGATAATAGATGTTCTATCAACAAGGGAATATCTTCCTTGCGTTCGCGCAGGGGAGGTATGTGGATAATGTAACTTGCCAGTCGAAAATAGAGATCATCGCGGAACTCTCCACTGGCAATTTTTGTGGGCAAATTAGCATTGGTTGCCGCGAGAATGCGGACATCTACTTTTTTTTCCTGATTGCTGCCCACCGGCATTAATGTGCCGTCTTCCAATGTACGTAAGAGTTTGGCTTGCAATGATCGTGGCATTTCACCCATTTCATCCAGAAATAGTGTACCGCTTTGTGCTGATTCAAAGTAACCCTTACGATTGTTCACGGCACCCGTAAAGGCCAATGCCACCAACGCCCCAGGGCAACCATAAAGGATTGCCCCTACATGGACCGTGATTTCTCGTAGGGGCGGGTGTAGGGGCAATCCCTTGTG
>JSZA02000097.1 GCA_000785145.2 Candidatus Thiomargarita nelsonii | reverse complement strand
AACGGTAAAAGATTGCTGACTCACGCCCGCCATTTCAGCCGCCGCTAGACGCATTTTTTGGGCAAACTCATTTGGCGTGTGCTGTAAAAAGGCAGTGTCAGGTAATTCTATCGTAATTTGAATGCTCATTTTTTTATCCTTCCTGACTAAAATTATTAATTTTAAACATTTCAATGGCTTGGGTAATGTATTTTTCAGCATTGTAAGCGGTCATAGTTGCATTTGCAACCGACTCAAAACATATTTCGGCTCTAGCAAAGTTGCCAAGCATAAATCATAGCCACCCCGAAACCAGCGTCGTCCCAACAATGCTTGCCCAGCACGTCGGTAAAGATGCTTTGCCATCATTTTTCGTTTCCGATTAAGTCGGGTGAGGAGAGGGGCACTATTCCATTGTTGTAAAAACATTTCCCAACTGGGTTCTGATTTTCTCTCTTTTCGAGCGCACATACCGGCTTTGATCCATTCACGCTCGATAAGATGGAGAGTATCATTGGCGCTCACATTAGATGCACTATGCAGTCGGTATTTCATTAATACCGCATCTTGAATAAGAATTAAATGTCCTTGTTCTGCGACACGAGTCCATAAATCCAGGTCTGGCGCGACACGAAATTGGCCGCGATATCCGCCAATATCAACAATGGTTTGGCGGTGTATCAGCACACCAGGGGCTAATAAGCCAATCGGCTCATTCCGCCTGAGCAAGCGATTGAGATCATCAGGCGTTTTAATATGGCACACGGAATGCCCCAGTTCATTATCATTGTTGTCAATATAAGTGGCACGACATGAGGCGACTTTGATATCAGGATGCTTTTCAATAAAGGCTAATTGCGCGATTCACGGCTTTGCTAAAACCAGAATTTGCTTGAGATAACAAATGGATTCGTGAGTCAAGTGCCTGATATCGACTGATAATATCGCCGCTCTGATCCGTTGATCCATCATTGATAATAAGAAATTGAAAATTTTTATAAGTTTGTGCCAATACGCTGTCAATAGCAGCCGCCAAATAGCGTTCAGCATTATAAACGGGCATGATTACCGTTATTTCTGTCATCTTTTTTGGCTCTTCTTCTGTTTATCAATCACTTGTTGATAAAGTTTAGCATAAGCATCCACCATCACATCAACATGATAATATTTTCTAACAATTTGCTGTGCGGCTTCTTGTGTCTGGCTAATATCACCTTGTTCTAGGGCATTCTCAATGGCTTGTGCAAGCATTTCCACGTTATTGGGCGGCACCAGATAACCACATTCTGTATTATGCCCAGTCAATAGAAGTCTGATCCTTTATGGGATCCAAACGAGCAATAATACCGAGATGCCAAGGTGGTTCATGCGCTAATGGTTTAGGCCAAGTGATGTCTGTCGGGATGGGAATCCCATTAGGCATAATTTTTTGGGTGAAAAAAATCTTTGATAATATTTCTTTCCCTGATAAGAGTTGCAAGTGATAGCAGCCTTTAACCATCGCGGTTAATTGTCGCTCTGCGCCACCTATTATCCCTAGATTATAAGTGATAACGCCGCCGAACTGGCAAAAATAATACGTGCCAAGCTGCCTTGACGACGCACCGCTTCAAAAATATTAAAAGTCCCTAATAAATTATTCTCAAAACTGACTTGCGGCTGTTTTATAGATAAGGGGGCTGAGACAAAAGCGGCTTGATGAAATATCCATTTCACGCCCTTTATCGCTGCCATCACCTGTTCCAAATCCCTCACATCTCCTTTGATAATTTCCAGTTTATCATGAGATAAATTTTCCCACTGCCCTGTCGAAAAATTATCAAATACGCACCAAGGGCAACCACAAGGGATTGCCCCTACAAAAGATCGCTATAGTAGGGGCAATCCTTTATGGTTGCCCTGACTGGTATATTATTATTTGCGAGTTGCCTTATATGATAAAATTCATCCAGTCACAACATCGCGCACCAGAACAAACATGCAACAAGCCTTTAAACACCAACAAAATATAATTGGCACATTTGCACAGCACAAAGTCGCTGCCAATCTCCTAATGCTGATAATGCTCCTATCGATGAGCGCATCTCTTTATTATTAAGAAATGGCTTGGGTGGATTAATATTAGTCGTGGCTATCTTATTTATATTTCTCAATGGGCGAGTCGCATTTTGGGTGGCGGCTGGCATTCCAATCTCATTGATGGGTATTACGCTGTAACATAAGTTATTGGAGTACAAAGCTTTAGCTTTGTCAGACAGTACAAAGCTAAAGCTTTGTACTCCAACACTAATAACTTATGTTACAGCGTACTAGGGCAGGAGGGCGGAAAAAACGATACCATCCTGAAAGCAAAGAAATCCGATTTTTTAAAAAAATCGGATTTCTCAATGGTATTGAAACTGGAGCAAGTAGGGTGCGTACTCCGCACAAATAATTGTCAGTGTAGATAAATCAGACGCGACAATACGGTGCGTAGGACCAATGCCATTAAGTTAAGGAAAATATGTTATAGTTATTGACTTTCAAACGCTCCCGCAAAATAAAATCATGGAAAAAGACACGCTGGCTGGCGAAAATGACAAAGCCACCCGCTCAATTTACGCCCGGATCTTCGTTTCAATTAGGAGCGAGTTGTTAAATGACGACTCATTTAAGAACGAGCACCGCACGGCTTCTAAATTTTTTAGTCGCAAATTCAAATTAGACTTTTTTAAGTTGTTTTGCTAATCTTGCAAAAAAGTATCAAGCCATTACAACTGGTTTTAAATGAGTTTTTTAAAAAACTAGACAATGGTGTTATGGTGACAAAAAGTGCTTTTACCCAAGCACGTCGCCATTTAAAAGCCACAGCGTTTGTCACGTTAAACCAAAAAGCTGTGCTTGATGTTATTTATGGTGATACAAATTATGAAACAGCTTGGGGATTCCGCCTCTTGGTAATTGACGGCTCTAAAATCCATCTGCCTAATACCCCAGAGATTATACAATAATTTGGCACCATTAAATTCGCAACAACTGTTGATAAGGACAAGAAAATAACTGGTGAACGCGGCTATGCGCTTGCATCAGTGATGTACTCACCTCTCAACAAAGTTGTTGTTGATGCTTGCCTTGCGCCTGCTAAAGCGTCTTAGGTTGATTTTTACTTACACACATTGAGCATACACAGGCTAACGATCTTATTTCGTTTGATCGTAATTATCCATCTTATATTTTTTTAGCCTCTTTAATCAAACGAAACATGCAATTTTGCGGGCGTTGTTCTAAAAGAACATTTAAAGCAGCACAAAAAATGTTTAAACAACATGTTATTGACAGTCAAAAATTCACCTTAACTGCTAATGGAGAGGTTAAAAAAAAGTGTAAAATTTTAGGGTTAGATGAGCAAATAATAGTACGGTTTGTACGTATTATATTAAGCACTGGAGAGACAGAAGTCCTTGTGACATCACTACTTGATAGCGATAAATATACCACACAAACGAAGTAACGAAGTAAATGCTAAAAGAATTATATAATTGATCGGAGCTCCGTTACTTCGTTTGCGCTGGGGTATTGAGACGTATCGATGCGTTTTAAAGGAACGTCTAAAGATAGAAAACTTTTGCATCGGAAGCTATTAAACAGGACTTTTTCGCTACTTTGTTTATGGCTGGTTTAGAGTCTATACTAACACAAACTGCTGATTTGTATCTATTTTTCAATTGCTTGCCAATTCAAAAGCTTATGACAAATTTATTCCAATGGTTTATCAAAGATCCAACATATGTTAAACGGGAGCGAGAGGTAATACGAAAAAAGAGCTCTGCCAGAGTATCTTTAAATTATTATAAGCGTGTTTTTAAGCCTTGTTTTTAGTTAAATAGCTTTTTTTATAAAATCTGGTTTTATTGATTTTTCTATTCAATTATTTTGAATGGGTTGGGATATTTTTTGCTAAAAAATGGCTTAAAGAGAGTTTTTTTTGTTATTTTTCTAAAAAATATAATATTTTTGTTATCAAAAAAAAACAAAATTCTAAAATGTTCTAAAATGTCTTTCTCACCGATTTTTTGAGTTTGTGTATTATACTTATATAAATATTATACTATTGATATTAAATTACTTTTAATCATAAAAGTGGAACACCACTGGCCCATTTTCAAAATGAGTATAGCTTAGTCATTATTATAATAAAAAACGCATAGCGAGTGTTATTTTCAACTCAACTCAAGATTTCTCCTTGTACTCAATGCCATCGTAGTTAGTCGTACAATCCCTTATGGTATAAGGCGGCTTAACTTAATGGTATTGGTGCGTAGGACGCACCCTACATTTCATCCAGACTACGCTCGCTTAATTTATAGATGAATCAGGTGGATACGCTACCGCTTAATCCACCCTACATGTATGGATTTTCCTTAACTTAATGCCATTGACTTGTTGGGCGGACTCAAGCTTGACAATTCATAGCTCCACCAAGCAAAACTAGCAATTTACCCCATGAGGATATGTATTTATGAAAGTCCATGAAAAAATTCTGTTTATGCGAAAATCAAAAGGCTGGACTCAAGAGGATATGGCAGAGAAATTAAATTTATCTGTCAATGGCTATGCCAATATTGAACGTGGAGAAACCGATGTGCAAATTTCTCGGCTTGAAAAAATTGCTGAGACTTTCGGGATAGAATTATTGGAGTTATTCAGTTTTGGTGAAAAAAATGTTTTTTATTTGGCTGCTGATAATAGTCAAAATAGCAGCTTTAATTGTAAAATTTTACAATCAACTGATTTGTCAGATGACAAAAAAGAACTTGAACACGAATTAGAAAAAGCGCGTATGCTATTGCAACAACAAGAAAAAGAAAATGCTTATCTAAAGGAAATAATTAATAGTCTTATGACAAAAGAAAGCTCGTAGCTCGTAGATTGGATTGAGCTTGCGTAGCCTGGGTTAAATATAGATATTGTAGATATTGTAGGGTGGGTAGAGCGGATTGAAGACAAACACACCATTTTTCTAAGTATGGGCGGTTCCAAGATAAATCTTAGCTAATCTCAAAACCGCTCATCAGCATCAAGGCAAATTACCAAAAAAAGAATGAATGTAAATACTTCAAAATTATTTGACTCCTATCAGAAATCCGATGAAACCACTCCGCTATTCGTCCGCTTCCAGACAAATCAATATATGTTACAATGACTTCTCCCCCAGACTGGGGAAAGCGTCAATATACAGAAAAAGGAATTGGACTTGAAACGGACTATCAAGATTATGTTTTTTATCGTTCCAACGCGCAAGCCGAGGAATGCAGATGGCGACGCTCTAGCGTCGCCAATATCAAAACATTTGTATTTTTTTTAAATTATGGCAAAAGACATTATTCACGATGCAGTCAAAAACGCTCTGATTAAGGATGATTGGATAATTACTCATGATCCTTTTAGAGTAGAATATGAGGAACTTGAAATATTCGCAGATTTAGCAGTCGAAAAACAGAAGACGATGATCGCCAAGAAAAATGATGAAAAAATCATTATTGAAATCAAAACATTTGCAGGGCGATCATTCATTAAAGAGTTACAGCATGCACTTGGTCAATATGAAGTTGATTTTGATTTGCTTGAATTAACTGGGCTTGATTATGAATTATACATGGCTACCAGCGAATTGGTTTACAAAGATTTTTTCCTTAAAAAATGAACGCAAATGATTGTCCAGCGTCACAAAATAAAGCTATTGGTAGTTAATATTGAACGAGAGGAGATTGTAAAATGGCTATAGAACAGGGATATTCAAGTCTCATAAAACAAGCACTTACCTCCTATGCCTCACTTTTAGCGAAAAATCCAAGCCCTTCTTATGACATCATTCTTGCCTTTGATGATGAACACCATCAATATTTACTGCGTAAACTAGGCTGGACTGAAAGTAGCAGATTTAGACAAACGGTGCTCCATATTGCTATTCACAAAGGTAAAATTTGGATTGAGGAAGACTGGACTGAAGAGGGTATTGCCACTTATTTTCTCTCTCATAAAGCGAGAAAAAATTGTTCTTGGTTTTCAAGCCCCGATAATGCGTCCCTATACCGAATTTGCCGTTGATTAAAGATAATTAGCAACTGCTATTCATATCTCCTACCAGAGCATTAACGACATTATCAATAAAAAGAGACAGATAACGCCAAGTATCGCATTAAAGCTGGCTTTTTAGGAATGTCGGAAGCAAGTAGGGTGCCGCACATTTTTTTCAGTGTAGATATTTAGAGTCTTGATTTGTGCGTAGGACGCACCCTACATTTCATCCAGGCGGAGCGAACTATCAATGGTTGGCGCGGCATTAAATAGGAGTCCAAGATTTATCTTGGACGTCCTTTCGTTTTAGTTGGGTGGATGCCAGCCAACCATAACCCATCGTTTGCGTGCCTTTACAAGCAATGTCCGATTAAGTCGCAACGCAATAACAGTAGCTCGCCCTGTCGGTGTTTTCCCAACCATCCCCACTCCAGCAAAAATGTTCACTCCACACTTGTTTGCGAGGATGAAATAATGACACTGTTTTGCCGGTTTCGGGATCATCAGCCTGCGTTTGTGTTCCTTTGTATTCATTACAAGGACGACAAGCCAGCCAAAGATTGGCGCGAGTGGTTTCTCCGCCCAAGGCTTCGAAGTTTTTCAGAAAGGTAGGTACTCATACACGAAGTTCATCTAAAGTAGGCAATTTATGTCCCCGACTTTTAAGAAGGGCGTAAGCATGGGCTTTGCGTAACATTAATTCCTCGCTATCTTCTCGCAATTGGGTTAGCCATTCCCTGCCAACTGGTGTCAAAGAGCCTGCCTTGTGTCGTGCTAATAAAACATCATAAAGCGCAATTTTATCTTGATTCATTGAGCTTTGGGCAATTTGCCAGAGCAGATCGTCAGACAAGGCTGCCATTGATTCTAGTTCAGCACCAAGGGCAGGGGGTAAATCTTCTTCAACCGGTGGCAGGCAGCGCAAAAGTACCCGTGTAGCGACTTCATCCAGAGAACGAGTGATAGCCTGCGCCTGCAACAGTTTATAAACGTATTCAGGTAAAGTAAGGGTAATGGTGTGAGCCGTCATAATTATTTCCAGAGGGTTTAAAATAGGAATCTGGGCACTCCCTTGCATAAATATTATTATAAGTAGCTTAACGCTTCACTCACTTTAAACAGCCCTTGGCTCGTTATTAGTGAGCTTGTTATTAGTGCCAGTGTGCTATCAATGGTTGGCGCAAATGACGGAGCGACTTAAAAAAAACCTTGTCCCGTAGGGATCTTACGGATGACACGGATTACGCGGATTTAAAATCAAAGTCAAAAGTGAGGATAATTGTTCATTTGTACGCTGGCTACGCGGCAGGTAGTGAGCGTAGCCAGGGTAAAATGTAACAATTTGTTTAATATATACAATATCTACGGAGTATAATATAAATTCAAACATGCAAAAGGAAAATTTTATGAACGTGGTTATTCCAGAAGAAATCCTACTATCAGCGCGTATGTCTGAAAAAGAGTTAAAACAATAAATTGCAGTTATGCTCTTTGAAAAAGACAAACTTACCCTTGGGCAAGCTGCACGCTTAGCTTGCACAAATCGACTGCTATTTCAACATCTCTTGGCAAGCCGTGCGATTCCTGTCCATTATGATGTCGCACAATTTGAACATGATCTATCAACAATTCACAAATTGGAAACCGCATGATAATTGTTAGCAACACATCGCCAATCATCAACCTTGCTAACGTGGATCAACTTCAATTGTTAAACCAGCTTTATGGTGACATTACCATTCCGCAAGCTGTTTTTCATGAATTAAAGCTAAACATCAAGGACTAATTACCACCGTCAAGCCCATACTTGATGACTTAATTGCCGTCGCAGGCTTTTGGGTGAATGATGTACTCTATCATCGTATTTTGCAAACAGTCGGTGAAGACAATTAGCGAGCGATAACCATAACAAAAACTTTTATAACTACACGGATAATTTAGCGTCTTGATTTGTGCACAGGACGCACTCTACGCTCGCTAAGGGCAACCACAAGGGATTGCCCCTACAGAGAACCGCATTTTATGTTTCCGAGGCAAAAGTTTTCGCGCAGCGAAAACTTTTGCCTCGGAAGGCAATCCTTTATGGTTGCCCCTGTTAGGCGATGGCATTGGAGCGTAGGGTGCGTCCTGTGCACAAATAAAGACACAAAATTGCCCTACACGTAATCCATGTTACGCTTGCTGATTTTTTATGATTCTAACGGATTTGTTGCCTACCAAAAAATATAAACCTAGCAGAACATCACTATGCAGTACGCCTATATGCAGGAAAATTAAAAGTTGAGACTGCTACGACTATAACAGGAAAAGAATACCGCCTGCTAAACTTACCCTATTTTCTAGCAGGTAAACTAACAATGTATCTGGACTGGTTTGTAAATCCTATTTCTTAAAGAAATGACGGCAGTAAAGTAAACAGGAGTCCAAGATTTATCTTGGACGTCCAAATAAATGATGTTAAACTATGTCACTAAACGGAGATTTAAAATAAAATGACCATGAAAACCAATTGGGCAGTCAAACCATCAGTACCGGAAGAAATCTACACGGATCGTCAAGAATTTTTAGACGACTTATATCAAACAGCCCTAAAAGCACGGACTCGTCGCGCCGGTTCAACAGTGCTCTTGGGACAACGTCGCATGGGTAAAACAGAAATTTTTAAACGAGTAGTAAATCGTTTGTTTTTTGAGCAGGTGAGTCTCGATCCAAAAGCGGTGGTGCCGGTTTATTATAGTTTTCCAGATACTTTTGAAAATCGCTGGGATTTTGCCGCTAAATATGTGGAAAATTTCATCCGCTGGTATGTGGCATTTCGTTTGCGCTCACCAAAAATTTTGTCAGAAAAAGAGGTCACGCGAGATCACTTAAAAGAAATTATCCATAATAAACTGCCAATGACTAAAGGTTTTAAAAATGCCTTTGAATTTTTTGAGAGTATTCTCGCTCAAGAGGTTACCATCCCGGAACAATCGGCACTTTCCCATCCTCGTCATGTTTCAGATTCTGATGACAGCACCATCGTCATGTTCCTAGACGAATTTCAAAACACCCGCCTACCTCAATATAAATTTGATGTGGTTGGTTATATGCAAGAAGCGGTTGAATCACTTACTTGTCCCCATTTTATCACTGGCTCAACCATGAGTATTTTGGGGCGAGAAATTTTAGGACGAGGTTTCGAGGTAAAAGTTTTTGCGGAGCAAAAACTTTTACCTCGAAAGCTGTTTGGACGCTTTGAAAGCTATCCGATTGGTCCATTAACCGATTATTGGGCAACGGAATTAGTACGTCGAACCTCCAAATTTTATCAAGCTAATCTCTCTGAAGAATTAGCCCCAGTAGTCGCAAAACGTTGTGGTGGTAATCCATTTTATATAACCGCTGTCACCAAACAAGCCGCAAAACTGGATCAATCTCTTGCAAATGAAGACGATTTAAATACAATCCTAGCAGTCGATTTATCCTCTGGATTTATCTGGGGAGAATTAAGCGATCAAATTACTCGTTGGTTGGAACGGATTAATGAGTATGGTATTACTAAATGGGTTTTGTATTTGTCTGCCATTCAAAATGGTGACAAAATTGATTTGAAGCAAATTCAACAAGCGCTATTAGAGAAAGATTTTCAAACGGTTTCTTTGGAGAAGATTCGTGAAGTCTTGATTAAATTGTCGCGTGGTGATTTGGTGGATTATTTGGAACTCGGCGGCTGGTTTCGTAAGGTTAAAGATCCAATTTTATTGGAGTTTTTACAAGTTTGGGGACGTATCGAAGTTGAAGGGCAAGATGAAGCCACGGTTAGGGAAGATTTTGAATACAAGTATAAAAAAATAAAAAAGCAAATCAGTGACTTAAAAGGCTATTTAGCCGAAGTTTATATGGCTCAAATCCTCCACAATGCCCAGCGACAAACTTTACCGGGACACTTTTTTCATCAGGATGATGACATCAAAGTACCGAGATTTCATTATGTACGCTTGAGAGAGCGTTTAGGATCGGGTACCGGTGCGGAGATTGATATTCATGCGGGTGCTGGGAGTGAGCAATGGGTGGCAGAAAGTAAGTGGCAACAAAACCACAAGGCGAGTATAAGTGACATCCGTAAGTTATTGGACAAGGCTGAAGTCGTTAAGCAGGATCGAGAACCCGAATTAATGCGTATCTTGTTTTTCAGTTATGAGGGTTTTGCGGAAAAAGTGTTAGATTTTATGTCTGAACACGGCGTGCTTTGGTCAACTAAAGATGATTTAGATGGTTTGCTGGATTATGTCAAATTGAGACGGTTGCCGAAACTTTAAGACCTTGAATCGCGGATTAAACCGATTACACAGATTACGCGGATTTAAACCCATCAAAGTCAAAAGACTCTACTGAACAAGGGCGATTTATCCATCAGACTCGCGTGGTTTAGGATCGGGTACCGGTGCGGAGATTGATATTCATGCGGGGGCTGGGAGTGAACAGTGGGTGGCAGAAAGTAAATGGCAACAAAACCACAAGGCGAGTATAAGTGATATTCGTAAATTATTGGACAAGGCTGAAGTCGTTAAGCAGGATCGAGAACCCGAATTAATGCGTATCTTGTTGGTAATCGACTGTCAAATCAAATGATTATGACGGAGTCTCCTATAAATTAAAACATGCAAAAGGAAAATTTTATGAACGTGGTTATTCCAGAATAATTTATGATTATAACGGATTTGTTGCCTACCAAAAAAATAAAATCTGAATCTGGCTCCTGTGAATCCTGATTCAGACAATTAGTACAGCAAGCGTAGGGTGCGTACTGTGCACAAATAAAGCTCAGTGTAGATAAATCATACGCGACAATACGGTGCGTAGGACGCACCCTACGCTCGCTGTCACCCAGAATTTCATAATCTACATTGTCTATGGGCATAAATTGACGTAATAGTTCCAGATAGTGCTTTTTAAAACTGGGATATTTAGGCAAAATAACCCTTAAGACATTCGCAAAATTATCGCATTGTTCATTGAGAAATTTTTCTTCGCCACGCAACCGACTCGGTGATTTGATGTCTTCAACTGAAATTTTGGCAATTTGGTAATATTTCCAAGAACTAAAATAGGCTTTTATCGTGTCAACACTATTAGAAAATTCTGGATAAATGAAGACTCTGAAATTTTCATCTTTCAGTAAGGCATCGAATTGATTAAAAATACTGTCTTTGACACTCGCATTCACTGTGAAATTTGAGGTTTTGGTAGAAAAAAGACATTCGCCTTTAAATCTGTCATGACAACTGACAGATTGTTTTTCGCCAGCATAAGTTAATTTCTCTTTATCAATTATTGTGTTATGGAAATAATTTTGTTTAGGAATATTGATACTGAGACTATAACTGAAATCGGAATTTTCTGCGCCAGTATTGATTGTCCATTCAAAAGATACTTTATCACTGTCATTGTAACGATTGAGTATCGCCCGATAATTTTTATGTAAAATAGATTGCTCAAACCCAACACCAAAAAGATCAATCAAATAAGCAAGCGTAGGGTGCGTACTGTGCACAAATAAAGCTCAGTGTAGATAAATCATACGTGACAATACGGTGCGTAGGACGCACCCTACATTTCATCCAGGCGGAGCGAACTGTAGCACTTGCCTTAATTGTTCTTCAGTGTCCGGTAAAGGCGTACCAGATGAGTCAATGCTATTAAGTTAAGCCAAATCACATACATGTAGGGTCAATGCCATTAAGTTAAGGGCAACCACAAGGGATTGCCCCTGTCCCTACGGGACCTTATCGCATTTTATGTAGGGGCAATCCTTTATGGTTGCCCCTGTTAGGCGATGGCATTGGAGCGTCAATGCCATTAAGTTAAGGATAAAACCATACATGTAGGGTGGATTAAGCGATAGCGTATCCACCTGATTTATATATAAATATCGGTGGATACGCTACCGCTTAATCCACCCTACATGAGCTTAACTTAATGGCATTGATTGGAGCGTAGGGTGCGTCCTGTGCACAAATAAAGACACAAAATTGCTTATTTAAAAAAATCCTATTTCTTAAAGAAATAGGATTTTTAGTTAAATGGCTACTCATTAGTTAGAAACATAAGAGTATTCATAATAAACCCAATAGCCACCCACCTGCGCCCACAACCGCACATAAACCGTACTACCATCTGCTGGAAGTCCCGTGACTGTGATGGGTGATGACCAATCGCTGAGCAGGCCACTATTGAGGTAATTAAAGTGACTGACATCGGAGCCAACCCAGAGCCATAGGCTAGTCGCATCGTCAGAAGACAAGGTAAAGTCCACACTGCTACCCGATAGGCTGGCACCGTCGGCTGGTGAGATCAAACTCAGTTCCATGATCGGTGCCGTAAAGTTCTGATCAGTGTATTGCCAAACCCCGTCGTATTGCCACCACAGTCGCGTCCATATCGTGCTGCCATCGAGAGGAAGGCCCGTAATATCTATCTGTGTATCTGTACCTAGCGTTCCGGTGTTGGCCAAATCTGAGCCGCCCTGACTACTGCCTATCCATAGATAGTGGTCGGTCGGACTGGCACTACTATAGTCGGAATTCCATTTAAAGTGGATGGTATTGTCGGTAAGGGTGAGTGTATTACCATCATACCCATGGTTAAAGATCTTAATACCCACATTTGATGCTTTGATGACTTTGCCGTAAATACCATCATTCTCTGTCGCCACAATGTAGATATTATAATCACCAGCATCTGGCAAGGTGGCTGAAACCGACCACACTCCCGCGCTGTAACTCATGGGCAGCTTGGTCAATTGTTTGCCATACTCTCCCTGTTTGCGATAAGCGACGTACATGGTCGAATCACTCTCATCGCCTGAGTTGTAATTGTTCAACGCAACCACGGTCAACGCGCTCCCCGTTTTGTCAAAATGAATCAGGCTAATATTAAAGGCATCATCAGTGGGCACTTTACCCGTGTAGGTCAAGTTATCTTCCACAACCCAGTGGGAATTGGTTCCTTGGTGGAAAAATATCTCCTCATTCTTTTCGTGAAACTCTATCTCAGTTGTGTCGGAAAGGAATAGGATATCCTGATTGTCGGCTAGATAGAGATTCGTCTCATCGTAACCCGCCTCAAAGTAACCCTCGCGCAACTTAAAGACAAAGATGGGTGAAACAATGTTATTGTTGCTATCCTTCGTATAGCCATAATCTGAAGTCAAAAGCGGATTCCAAAAATCGGTGCCCGCTGAACCGTCGTCACCATCGAAACGCTCACTATTGTTGTAGTGGCTATTATTGTCGCCGAAAAAGTTGATGTACATCTCATTATATGGCTCCCATTTGAACCGATCCATCTCCATTACTGGCCCTAAGAAGTGGGCGTATTCATGTGCAGTATTACTATAAGCGCCCCAGTAGAAATCTCCGCCCAGATGCATTTCCCAGAAGTTATAATCTTCCTGGCCATAATTATCAAAATCCCACGGAACATTCGTGCCATCGATTTTGATCAATGGCCACAGACTCCACTTGCTTGGGTTGCGAGCTTTAAACCAAAGCATAGGATCATCATTGAGAGATGCCAATTCTGGCAATTCATCGTTAATACTCTTGGCATCGTTATCGTCCACATAGAACTGATCGGTCAACTCCATGCGCCACCAACTGATCTCAGCATCATAAATGTTCGCCTTGTTGGCATAGAGTTCTTGGATCATTATATCTATATCGTTTGGGCAATCATCACCACTATAGAATTCGACGTCGTCGGCAATGATTTTATTGAAAGTACTGCCCATGTTAGTATCACAAGTCGTCTCAATGTCAAGGGAGCCATTGTTTTCTACAGTGCCGTAAAACACTTCAGCAAACTCGCTGGGCGTGCCACTATGGTCGGTGCTACCCAACGCGTTTATGTAGCCTTTGGGCACCATCAGATGGAAACCAATAATTTTGACGGGATCATCAGTAGGGCTGTTTGCCATCTTGATATGGAACCTGTTAGTGTCTGCACTGCTGGTGATGACGAAAATATCGTAAGGGGTATAACCGAGATCAGTATCAAGGTAGATAGGCAGACCGGGATGGGTGGCATAATCGACAGCATGTACCTGTACTTCGATCAACTGGTAAATCTCAATTACATCTTCGTAAGTTTGCCCACCAAAGGTTGTTTGGAAGGTTACCGTGTCGCCTGACGGAAAAGTAAAAGCTTCTCCTTTTGATACGGAGGTACCGTTTACCGTTAAGCTGGCACCCGCATCAATATGGCCAATTATGAGGTTGTGGATACTGTCAATGATCAATTCATTCGTCGTGCTGTCCGTACCTGTGCCGAATGCATTAGTCGCCGATACCACTACATCATAAGTCCCGTCCGCCAGCGGTGGAGAAATCGTATCGTCTGGTAGCATCCAAGGGCCTTCCCCATTATTGGTGACTGGGTAGGTATTGCCGTCCACTGTGACGGCAATTGTGGCGGACAAGGAGTTTACTCTACCATACAGTGCCGGGGTGGAATCTGAGGTGCCTTCGTCTCTCACCGTTACCTGAGGTGTTGCAGGTAATACATCAAAATATATGTTACCTGAATTCTTCCTATAATTAAGGCCATAGTCAAGAAATATGATATCCCTTTCTGCCGTGCTAATTGTGACAGTGCCCTGCGATCTCCACCCAGTGTAGTGGCGACTTTCCGCAACGATATAGTAATTGGTACCTACCGGCAAATCGCCTAAGTCCTCTGAGGCTGAATAGGAACCACTGCCTCCTCCAAAACAATTAGATGGGTCACAAAACTGTGCAATCTGAGTACCGCTCGGATCGTAAACTGTCACCCTGTTATTACCAGAGTTAACAGGCCAGTTTATGTCCATAGACACAGCCAAGGCGTTAGAAGTTGCCAGGATACTGAAAACAATGGACAAAAAATAGCGACGCAATAAGCCATCAGTTGGCTTTCGTCGCGTTTGACATGATTGTCGTGTACTTGAAGTCATAAGCGTTACCTCATTTAAGTATGTATATGCCCAAAGCTAAAGCTTTGGACTCCAAAAAAAAGTCGCCTCAAGGCGACCCAATCCTAAACCCCAAACTAAACACATCCTGATCCGAAGACATCAAATGATCAAAAGGATCAAAGCCATACTCAAATTCATTATGCTGCCAGCTCCCAATCAAAGTCAGACTATTCGCCGATTTGCCGGTTTGATATTCAAAGCTCAAACCATAACTTTTCTGATTCTCAGCCGGATGCAAAAAAGTCCGCACTGTGGCATATTTTTTAATAGAATATCGGGCATCCAAACCCCAGGCATTCCCATTTAAAGCCTCCGGCAACCACTTAAAATACCGATAAACATCCACCGAAGCCGACTTGGTAGCCAGATTAATACCCAGCAAGGCATAATTATCCAATGGCTCATCCAAAATACTTTCAGGAGTCTGCTCAAAGGCATAACGCCAGCGCGTAAAAAGCTTTGTATTCAACAACTTCGTCAAGGAAACGGGCCGAGACACTGTTGCTTGCACTTGGCTAAAATAATCCTGATCAGGATGATAATAAGCAATGCCACTGAGCAAGTAATACCATTTACCCCAAGCGTGGCGAAAATCAGTCCCTAAATACCCTTTCACCTTGGGTGCCGCAATCACCCCTGAATAATATCGCCACAGGAAATTATTGCCCGTGAAATTGCCGGTCAAACTGAGATGTGGATAATAAGTGACTTCTTCGTTTAACTTCTGAATCGTGATAGCATCCACATCACGGTTGGAAAAAGTCATATAATTTTGAATGTAAAAATCATCAAGCACCTCGGAATTGACGACCACCCCATTGCTATAGCTGGCGACAAAACTCATCCCTTCACCTGAACCCCCTTCGCCACCGGTTGCCGCGATGAGAGTTTCTGGTCCCGTCGCCACATAATAAGCCGTCGTGACTAATCGGCGTTTCACCACCGGCGATAATCCCAGCCAAATATTGTTAAACCAAACCCCTGGTATCGGTTTTTCCGGTTGCGGATGAGCCGCTCGCCCCATACCCACCTGATAAAGCGTCCAACTGTTGAGCGGCATCCGACTATTGTTGGCTGCCCGTAACAGATTAACGTTGACACGAGTCGTGGAAGGATTGGTCGTCCCTGCAAGTTCTAGCTCCATATCTGGCAAAAAATAGCTCAGAGCGGACCAAAGAGCACCGTGCCCAGCCTGGTTATCTTTCCACACCACGCCAACTCCGCGAATGGTACGACCATAAACGGCTTTATTGGCATTAGTCTTTAACACTTGTCTGACATCGCTATAACTCAGCACCGGCGCTATTTCCGTATTTTCCCTGCGCTCGACACGAGTTTCCTTGCTTTGCGAATTGCCTGCATGCATCCCCGCATTCGGAAAATACAAATCCAGCCCGACATATTCACCATTAGCCCCCTCATTCTGAAAACCCGGCTGTTGCAAAATGGCGAGAGTTTCCGGAGAAATATCATCCCCCAGCATACCGAGTTGCTTGATAGAGGTTGGCACAAAATAGTATGGATCAATCTTATCCCTGTCAATGCTCAATGCTGGGAGATAGGTGCATTGCTTGTCAGTGTCCGTCTTACCCACAACGGCACAAGAGCCGGTGAAAGTCATTTGCATCGTCATGCCGAGCATGGTTTGCGGCGCGAAGCTTTTAAAGGTCACATCATAATCAACGATGACTCCCCGTAATTGCAAATAACGTCCTCGTTGCTCGGAACTAAAAATATTATCGCGGGAGACACTCTGCTCAACTTCACTATTGAGAGTGTATAAGGCATTGGGAATGTATGTGCTATTGCGATCTGATCCAAACAAAGCATTAGCACTAAACAACCAGTCTGTTGTATGGTTGATAGGCGTATCGTTCAACACCAAACCACTGGCACCGGAGGAAAGTTTTTTCTTGTCAATAAGATGAGGCGGTATAAGAAAAGCACTTTCATCAGCGAAGGTGCCTGTGTGTTTGAGACTGACTAAAAATATCAGAATTAATAGGCGAAATTTCATTAGATTAAAGGAGTCCAAGATTTATCTTGGACGTCTTTAAAGCTTAAGGATTGTTAATATCAAACGTGCCGTCGGAAGCATTAAAGTCCACGACTTGACCCGCAGTGATAGTATTAGCCTGCGCTGTTCCACGATCGGTATCTTGGGTAACGCTGGTAATATAAGCATTGGTCCCAGTAAAAGTGATAGCCCCACCGGTACCGAGCGCAAAAGATTCCAATGAACCCGTACTCGTCGTCGCATCACAATTACAAGGAGCCGTAGAACCCGCATAAGCTGAATCTTTACCCACCGCGCCGGCCACCGTTGCAGCACTCACCCCAATACTCGGACCAGTACCGCTTAAATGAAAAGCCGCCGAGCCAGCAACGCCACCAACGCCATCGGCTGAAGCATTGACACCCCAAAAGGCGGCGGTTGCCACCGTGACAGAAATAAGAGAATGTTTAATTTTCATATAGAAAAATGCCTTTTCGTTAATTTATCGTTAATTTATGGATTGTTAATATCAAACGTGCCGTCGGAAGCATTAAAGTCCACGACTTGACCCGCAAGTGATAGTATTAGCCTGCGCAGCACTCACCGCTATACCCGGACCAGTACCGCTTAAATGAAAAGCCGCCGAGCCAGCAACGCCACCAACGGAGCCACCAGTACTAGTCGGGGTTGGGGTTGGGGCAAGGCTAACGGAACCGTCATCAAAAGCCGAGGCATTGGCACCCCAAAAGGCCGCCACTGTGGCATAAATAAAACCGTGTTTAATTTTCATAGTCATAAAAATGCCTTGCCTTTTCAGTGAATTAATCTCACTTGTCGTCAAGTAATAATGCAAAAAATATTCCAAAACGATATATTTACATAATAGATTGTATTAAAATAAATTAATTTTTTAGCACGGCGCCTAACATTTCCGAAATTCGGAACAAAATACGAAATGCGTATTACTTTCCGAAATACGTTGGAGTCCAAAGCTTTAGCTTTGGACAGTACGCTTGATTGTGATCCCCCAAGTCCGCAACCTATCATAAATAGTTGTTTTTCCGATACCCAACAAATTTGCCGCTTGCACAACATTGCCATTGCAATATTCAATCGCCTCAAGGATCGTCTCTTTTTCTACCTGGCTAAGCTTTTTAATGGGCGCAACTTCATGAACCTCTTCGGGCACATTTGATAAATCGTCGAGTGGTACAGGCAACATATCGGGTGTCACATATTTCCCTTTATTCAGCAAAACAATCTTATAGATGAGATATTTCAATTCCCGCACATTGCCGGGCCAATCATAACGCTTAAAAAGTGCGAGAGTCTCAGGCGCGAAACCCACAAATGATTTATTTTCTGCATAACGACTCAAAAAATGTTGAGCCAATAAAAACACATCGTCTTCACGATCACGCAGAGGGGGCAAATGGATATTGAAGACATCCAAGCGATAATAAAGATCATGACGAAAACGCCCCGTTTTGATGTCCGCCAATAAATCTCGGTTGGTTGCACAGATCAAACGGACATCGACCTTTTTTAAGGTATCACTACCGACTGGATGAAAGGTCATCGTTTGCACAAAGCGCAGCAATATTGCTTGTGATGCTAAATCCAATTCCCCGATTTCATCCAAAAACAGGACTCCACCATTAGCCTGTTCTGCGGCACCTCGCCGATTGCTTACCGCCCCCGTAAAGGCACCTTTGACATGACCAAACAGTTGAGTTTCCACCAAGTTTTTTGGAAACGCGCCACAATTGAGGACGATAAACGGTTTATCCCTGAGGGCACTTTTTTTATGAATCGCCTCAGCACAAAGCTCTTTACCCGTGCCGCTTTCCCCAGTGATAAGTACCCTAGCTCTGCTCGTTATGACACTATCAATCATTTCGTAAATTGATCGCATTTTTTCAGAAACACCAATAAAAGCAACATACTGTAACCCACTGTTTTTTTATAAAATCATTAGCTTGAGATAACTTGTGCTGGTGTAGCGCATTGTGTAGTGTGAAGATAAGGCGACTCGTACGAAACTGTTTTTCAATAAAATCAAAAGCCCCATCAAGCACCGCATTATTCACAACGGTTTTTTTCGCGGAGAGAACGATGATGGGACAGTGCTGTTGGACGTACTTGAGAATGTCCATGCCATTTCTATCGGGAAGCCCAAAGTCAAGCAGAATGACATCTGAAACGGACAAATGTGCTAAGGCGGCAGCGTCCGTCTTGACATGTATTATGTTCAGCGGCTCATTCTTTAAAAAATCTTGATATATTGCAGCATCGTCTGCAATGAGCAAAAGAGTGGATTGTTTATTTGTTTTCATATAATAAATAACGGAGATTTATCTTGGACAATATATTAGACCTTGAATCGCGGATTAAACAGATTACACGGATTTAAACCCATCAAAGTCAAAAGAGCGTGTTTTTGTGTGGATTTTAAAAGGCAGGGTAAAATAAAAAAATGTAGTTCAATTAATAGTTGACATCAACACAAACGGTGCGTAGGACGCACCCTACGCTCGCTGAGCCTGGAGTCCAAGATTTATCTTGGGCGCCTCGTCCAAAATAAATTTTGGACTCCTAAGACGATAAAAAATATGCATAAACAACGTTTCACACGCGGCGGCGCATGGTCAGTGTATCATCCTATTGGCGTTATTATGATAGCACTGGCTGTTGTCGTCTTGGGCTTATTTTCTTTGTACACGCTCGGCATCGATCTTTTACCGCAGCTTATTTATCCAGAAATACGAGTGCGTGTCTTGGATCCGGGCGTACCGGCAACAGTGATGGAAGATCAAATCACGCGACAACTTGAAGAGCAATTGGCTATCACTGAAGACGCTATTAGTGTCCAATCACGCACCACTGAAGGTCGTAGTGCCGTCGATTTGTCATTTGCTTATGGCAAAGATATTGATATTGCTTTTCGTGATGCCAGTACTCGTTTAGATCGCGCTAAACGCTTTTTACCAAGCACTATTCAATCCCCCATTATTTATAAAAGAGATCCTTCACAAATTCCGGTATTGATATTGGCTGTCAGTTCTCATTTACGCGATGCCGTTGAATTGCGAACTTGGGTGGATAAGCAGCTTTCTAAATGGTTTATCAATTTGCCGGGCGTGGCTGCTGCCGAAGTGGGAGGCGGTTTAGTCCGCGAAATTCAAGTATTACCGGATCAACAGCGTTTGGTGGCATTAGGTTTGAGTTTGGAAGATGTGATTAAGGCTTTAAAACAAGCTAATGTTGAAAGTGCTGGCGGGCGCTTGTATATGCCAGAGCAGGAAATCAGTACCCGAGTCAAAGGACGGTGGCAACGGGTGGAAGATATTGCGATGTTGCGCTTAAACGGTGGCAGTGTTTTTTTAGGTGACATTGCTCAAATCATTGATACGCATCAAGATGAGCGACTACGCGTTCGTTTTAATAATATCCCCGGCATCAAGTTATCTATCCAAAAACAACCACAAGCTAATACGGTTAAAGTGGTAGATACGGTACTAGAAAGAGTCGCGTGGCTCAAGGCTCAACATATTTTACCCACTGATGTCGAATTGGATGTTGTCGATAATCAAGCCATTTATGTGCGACAGGCTCTGAAAAATGCGGCTTATTCTGCTCTGAGCGGCGCCGTGTTAGCCATGTTAATTGTCTATCTATTTTTAGGTAATCTGCGACACACATTAATTATTGGCACTGCGATACCCTTGGCTATCACGGTGACAATGATTCTCATGGCTTTGGGCGGATTAAGTTTAAATATTATGACATTAGGGGGCTTAGCTTTAGGCGTAGGCATGGTGGTAGATAATACCATTGTGATGCTAGAAAATATCACGCGCCATCAACAGAGCGCAGATTCTCCGGTTGAGGGTACTATTAAAGCGGTGAGCGAAATCACCAGTGCGATTGTTGCGGCTACCACTACCAATTTAGCCGCGATTGTGCCTTTTTTATTTGTTGTGGGATTGATAGGGCTACTGTTTCGGGAACTTATTTTTACGATTTCTGCGGCAATGGTTGCCTCCTTGGTAGTGGCTTTGACTGTTGTACCAGCACTGGCGGGACGACTTAAATCGGTTCATTCAACTTTCAGCATTCATCATTCAGGATTGACAAAAGCTTTTTCTTATGTACTCAAACACTTACTACGATGGCCTTTGTTGGTAATCGCTTTATTTTGTGTTGGATTATGGTTGAGTGTGCCAACATTTTTGAACGGTAAACAGATTTTTTTGCCCAATTTAGATGAAGGGCGTGTCAGGATCAATATCACGGGAGAGCCGGGGATTGCTTTGCAAGAAATGGATAAGACTGTGATGCAAGTAGAAAATTTGTTGCAACAACAAGCCGAAGTCGAGTCAGTGTTTACCCAGATGGGTGGTTTTATTTTTGGGCGATCCCAATATGAAGTCTCTCATCGCAGTAGTCTCAATGTGCAATTAGTACCCCAACGTACTATCAGTACTGATGATTGGATAAAAAAATTCAAGAAAAAGGTAAAGCAATTGGGGTTAGTCGGCATTAAAATTCGTATGCGAAGTGCTGGCATTCGTGGTATCCGATTAAGCAGAAGCGATGAAGAATTCAGTTTGCGTCTGCAAGGCAATGATTTAGAGTTAGCCAATGAAGTGTTAGAACGTATTGCTGATGTGCCCGGATTGGAGAATTTGAAACATTCTGCTGAGGAGATCAATCAAGAATTAGCGATAGTTGTGGATAGGCAACGGGCGAATGCTTTGGGTTTGACAGTAGAAGACATTGGGCGCGATTTAAATATTTTAATGAATGGGCGCGTGGTGACGGATTTTATTGATGGCGATGAAAGTATTGATGTGCGCTTACGCCTGCCCCACAATGCGTTACAAAATCCCCAAGATTTGCAATCCGTATTAGTTTATAACAAAGAACGTCTCGCCATTCGCCTAGATGAAATAGCCAAGGTGGAGTGGATACCGGTTCCTTCAGAGATTTTGCGCGATCAACAACAGCGTATTATTGAAATCAGTGGAAATATCAGTGCAGATAGCAGTTTGCCGGAGGTGATGGCGATAGTGCAAGAACGTTTAGCAGGTTATAGTTGGTACGAAGCTGGGGCGAGTGAAGCTTTACAAAAAAACCAAGAATTGACCAAAATATTATTAGCTTTAGCGATATTTTTAGTTTTTGTCGTCATGGCAGTGCAATATGAGTCGCTACATAATCCTTTAGTGATCTTATTCAGTATCCCATTTGTAACGATAGGCGTGGCGATAGGTATTGAATGGCTAGAAATGCCCTTGTCGATGCCCGTTTGGTTAGGTATGATTATGTTAGCGGGTATGGTCGTCAATAATGCCATTGTGTTGGTTGAAACTATAGAATTACAACGAGCAGCGGGGCTACCACTACAAAGAGCGATTGTCACGGCGGGAGAATTACGCTTACGCCCCATTTTAATGACAACGCTGACAACGGTGATAGGTTTATTACCATTGGCACTGAGTTGGGGAGAGGGGGCAAAAATGTTGCAACCCTTGGCAATTACAATTGGGTTTGGGTTAAGTTTTTCGTTATTGGTGAGCTTGTTATTAGTGCCGGTGTGCTATCAATGGTTGGCACAAATGACGGAGCGACTTAAAAAAAACTTGAATCGCGGATTTGACGGATGACACGGATTACGCGGATTTAAAATCAAAGTCAAAAGTGAGGATAATGAGTATTTTTAGGTTTTTAATCCGTAATATTCCTACGGGAGAAGGGCGATTTATCCATCAGACTCGCGTGAAGTCTTACTGAATGCGGCAATGATGGCACCTGTTTTGCGCCCACTACTTTTGAGTGGCAGTCCTGAAGATTTTGTTTGATGGCGTTGTGGAAGAAAGCGGCACCTATTTTGTAAATGGGTGGGCATGTGTGTTGAAAATTTAGGGGGTTTGAAAAAAAATTAGGATTTTCATGACATAATCCCTAAAGACAAGGAAAGCTGACTTCTTGAATGAGCACAAAGATGGAGTATTCAAGAAACTAGAAGAAAAATTAAGACCAACGGAAGTTTGGGAACTTGTTAAAGAAGTTAATAAGAAACTAAAAGAGATACATGATGATAGATATGACGTTCCAACGCGCAAGCCGAGGAATGCAGATGGTGACGCTCTAGCGTCACCAATATCAAAACGACCAAGCACTAAAAACTGGCAACAATCTCTCAACCTTATTATGACTAATTTTATTTTTAATAATCGTATTTTATTAACGCAAAAAGAATATCTTGAACAAACGCAACATTTTAATCTCATAAGTCACATAAAAAATGGTTTTCATCTCATTGAAACGCCAACCAAACTTTATACAAGTCCTTGCACTATAGCACTTTTTACAAAAACACCAAATAAACTTTATCGTAGTGGTAACGCCACAGTTCCTAGACTTGATAACGCCAGAGTTTCAAAAGATATTGAAATGTTTTATACTGACCAAATAGACAAGGCGTATTTGATAAAAATAGAACAAATTATATCAAACATGAGTCTCACTTATTTTTTGAAAGAGCAAACAGCATGGGTACATAAATACGGACGCAAAAATTGGGTAGAAGAAGGGGCAGGCGGAATATCAACTTTTGACAGTTTGAAAGCGCATAAAAATGGCTATGTTTGTCAAGCCAATCAGCCAATTTCCGATGAACTGGTCATCATAAATGATCGCTCTGGTCATTATTTATGGTCGCCTAAAATCGATATGCCTTTGAAGCATTATTTAAAATGCCTCAAAGAATCTGAAAATCTTTTTACCAAAATCAATTAATCAGGCGGAGGATAAATGAAATTCTCAACAAGAGAAATCTACTTTTTAATAGAAGCCGTAGAATATCGTATTCAATCTTATGAGAAACGCTTAAAAAGCGATATGCTTACCGATGATGAGTACTCCGATATTGTTAATGATAAGGGCGTATTAGAAATATTGCTGGAGACGCTGAAGGAAAAATATCCAAATCAAACGGCTTCAGCAAAATGCGGTATGATTGTACGACTACAAGATACCACTGAATATTTGCTATCAACCGTGGTTAACCGCAAATATCTATCAAGCGCCCTAGAAGATTTAAAAAAACCAGAAATTTATATCTCTATCAACCTGACGGAGCTATGATATGAAACGAATAGCCTGTTTGCCAAATACTTTTAAAGACATAAAGCACTGGGCAACTGAAGATAAATATATCTACCAAAAAATAGTTGCCATCCTCCGGGAAATAGAGCAGGATCCCTTTTCAGGACAGGGTGAACCCGAAACTTTGAAACATGAGTTGAAGGGTTTATGGTCAAGACGTATCACCGATGAACATCGTTTAGTTTATAAAGTAGACAAAGAGGAGGTTATCATCGTTTCCTGTCGCTTTCATTATGCCTAGCGTATGGTGACTATTAAATTATCCCCTTCACCAACTTTCTCGTTCTAAGGTTTTAGTTTTTGTCGTTATGGCAGTGCAACCCTTTAGTGATTTTATTCAGTATCCCATTTGTAACGATAGGCGTGTCGATAGGTATTGAATGGCTAGAAATGCCATTGTCGATGCCGGTTTGGTTAGGTATGATTATGTTAGCGGGTATGGTCGTCAATAATGCCATTGTGTTGGTTGAAACCATAGAATTACAACGAACGGCGGGAGAATTACGCTTACGCCCCATTTTAATGACAACGCTGACAACAGTGATAGGTTTATTACCATTGGCACTGAGTTGGGGAGAGGGGGCAAAAATGTTGCAACCCTTGGCAATTACAATTGGGTTTGGGTTAAGTTTTTCGTTATTAGTGAGCTTGTTATTAGTGCCGGTGTGCTATCAATGGTTGGCACAAATGACGGAGTAGAGCGATACGAAATCACGGCGTAATGAAGGGTTGCCCTGGTACGCTGTAACATAAGTTATTGGAGTACAAAGCTTTAGCTTTGTCAGACAGTACAAAGCTAAAGCTTTGTACTCCAACACTAATAACTTATGTTACAGCGTACTAGGC
>JSZA02000096.1 GCA_000785145.2 Candidatus Thiomargarita nelsonii | reverse complement strand
CCGCGCAACGAAGTGGCGGGACGCCCAACCCACCATTGTTATAAATTTCAACTATTTGGTGGGTGCAGCGAAGCTCTACCCACCCTACAAAAAAGCTTAACTTAATGGCATTGAGCCTATCAAGTCAATGCCATTAAGTTAAGAATAAATGCTCGCAATCGTGGTATTCGGAGTCCAAGATTTATCTTGGGTGTCGCCTCTCCCAAGATAAATCTTGGACTCCTAAAAACCTTAACTTAATGGCATTGGCCTATCAAGTGGGTTATGGCATTCAAGTGAAACTCGGAGAAACGCTAGTCCGAGTGGGTAGTGCCCGTTTTATGCAGCCAGAAAATATCAGCTTACCAAAAGAAATACAAAGTCTCCAAACCCAATCTAAGGCACAAGGACATTCACTGGTTTATGTCGCATTGAATGATCAACTGGGTGGAGTGTTAGAATTACAACCCGCTATCCGTCCAGAGGCTAAGGAAATAATCAGCTATTTGAAAGACAAAGGAATATCATTGTACATCATTTCAGGCGATCACGAACAACCGACTAGACAACTTGCGGCGGAGTTAGGTATTGAGCATTATTTTACTGAAACCTTGCCGGAGCAAAAAGCCGACTTGATTGCTCAACTTCGAGCCAGTGGCAAATTTGTTGGTTTTGTTGGCGATGGCATTAACGATGCGATTGCCTTAAATGTCTCTATCTCGCTCCGTGGTGCCGCAACGGATACCGCTCAAATAATTTTAATGGACGGTAATTTGAGCAAACTCAAGCCATTATTTGAGATTGCTCAGGCTTTTGAATCCAATATGCGTACCAATTATTGGCTTACAATAATGCCCTGTGTGATATGCTTAGGGGGACTATTCTTTTTCCATCTTGGCGTTGTTGGTGGTATGGCAACGTATTACACGGGAAAAGTGGTTGGTTTGGGCAATACCATGTTGCCTTTGCAAAAATATAGCGATGATTATGAAGATCAGCATTCTGTTACTTCAGATTCATGATCAATCACAGTAACAATAGAGAAATTTTTATGACTCAACAATCTACAATTGGAGTGGTTGAAATACCAGATCTTGGACTTATTGATTCTGAAGGTAAGGATTGGCTTACTCATAATAGTAAAGGGACTATTCTGATTAGTAAGCAAATATTGCTTGCAAGTCTTCAAGATGCCGGGTTTGAGACGCACTTGCACGATCTTGGCAATGGTGATTATCAAGAAGAGTATGGCAAGGTGACTTGGGGAGACACCGAATTTACCAAAATCTACATTGGTGGCAAAATTGACAATCTTGAGCCGTTGGCGTATGACGCTTGGGGAGTAACCAATAACTTTTCCCAAACTCGTGAAACGGCTTGTTTGGCAATTAAACACTTGGCGAGCAAAGGTAGACCGGTTGTTATTGGCGGTTCAGATGCCATTGCCGCTCCTCAAGCCTACCTTGCAGCAGGTGCAGCCGCAATCGTTTTAGATAAGTCCGGTGCAGCCAATGCGCCCATCATGGACTACGTACTGGGCAGAACGCCACGAAAAGAATTGTCTGGTGTTATGTTAGCAAGTGGTAGTCAACCACCAATACGAGTTAAGCAGGCCTTAAGTCCACAAGATTGGCCTTTGCCGGCAGTATCAGTCGCCAAAGAATGTTTAGGCACTTGGTACAAAGGTATCGAACTTCCAGAAAAACACTGGCCTATCGGTTCAATCTTTAGCGACATTGGTTGCGATAGATCGTGCGATTTTTGTCAAACCCCTAGATACCGTCTGGGCTATCGCGCCATGACACCAGAAAGAGTTTTGCTGTGGGCTGCTATCCAAAAAGAGGCCGGGGCTAAAGCTGTGATGTTGTCTTCCGATCAATTTCTGGGGCGCATTGTTAAAAAAGGAGGAAGAGAAGATATTCTGGAGATTATGAAGGGCATTAGAGATATGGGACTCGCGGTATTTTGGAATAATGGGTTGGAACTCAAAAAAATGACGTTAGGACGTGGCATTAACCGTAAAAGTGGTGCCAATTTAACGCCTGATGAAGAGCTCATATCGGCACTTTACGGTTGGAATGGGAAAACCGGTTGTTTTTATGCCTATACTGCCGCTGAACGTCCACTCGTGGGACAAGAAAAGTATGCTAAGTTGCTCCCGTGGCAAGAACATTGCGAAATTGTCAAAACTATCGTGCGTGCTGGTGTTGCTAATATTCGTTATGGTCTCATTATCGGGTTTGAAGATGATAGTCACGATAGCCTCTTGCGCCTTGAAGAAGCAGTATCGGAACTTTACGAAGAAGTGGTTGCCATTAATCCATCCCAGAACTTTCAGGTTGCTCCATTTTCGGTTTCTCCGATCCCTGGCACTCCGCTATCAAACAGCTTACGTCAATCAGGCTTATTACACTTTGATGAACCCAGTCTTTATGGTAGCATTTGGACGACTTCAGTGGATAGCCATTACCTGAGCTACAAGGAAATTTATGATTGGCAAAAGCGTCTCACGCAAATCGGCAGTCGCTATATGGAAGATGGGCTGGCTATTGATAGTTGATCCCCAAAAAAAATCAAATCAATGAGCGTTTTCCTAAATTTTACAGATAATTAATCACCTTATGATTCAGCAAAAATCGACTATTGGCTTGGTTGAATTGCCATCGCTTGGCTTATTCAACGTCAAAGGGAAAAACATGCTTTCTAATGAAACTAAAAACAATGCTCTGGTTAGTAAGCAAATATTACTTTCAAATCTTCAAGCGGCTGGGTTTGATGCCCAATTGATTGATTTAAGACAAGGCAATCACCAAGAAGAATATGGTAAGAGCATTTGGCGAAACACTGAATACAGTAAAGTCTATTTTGGTAGCAAGATTCAAGAAATAGATCCTTTAGCGTATGATGCTTGGGGGGTGACAAACAATTTTTCTCAATATCGTGAAATTGCTTACCTGACGATTAAGCACTTAGCCAGCAAAGGCCGCCCCGTCGTTGTCGGTGGTTCGGATGCCATTGCTGAGTCTCAGTCTTACCTTGCAGCAGGTGCTACAAGTGTGGTATTGGACAAATCAGGTGCGGCAAATGCGCCGATTATGGACTATGTGTTAGGCAAAACGCCAAGAGAAGAGCTTTCTGGTGTCATTTTAGCGAATGGTAGCCAACCCCCACTGCGAGTTCGACGAGCCTTGCACCCTGAAGATTGGCCAATCCCCGATGATTCTGTGATCAAACAATGTTTAGGAACACAACACAAGAATTTACCGCTGCCAGAAGAACGACTTAAAATCGGTTCAATAATGACCGATATTGGTTGTGACCGACATTGTGATTTCTGTCAAACTCCCACGTATAGGCTTGGCTATCGCGCCATGTCACCTAAAAGGGTTTTACAGTGGTTACTGGCTCAGAAAAAAGCTGGGGCTAAGTCTGTGCTCAATTTTTCTGATCAATTTCTAGGTCGTATTCTCAAGAAAGGGGGAAGAGATGATATTCTTGAGATAATGAAGAGTTTTAGAGAACTCGGACTCGCCGTTTTTTGGCCAAATGGACTGGAATTAAAAAAGACGACTTTGGGACGTGGTATCATCCGCAAAAATTATACTGACATGACACCAGATGAGGATCTGATCGAAGCACTTTGGGGATGGGATGGAAAAACCGGTTGCTATATGGCTTACATTCCAGCAGAACGTCCTGTATTCGGACAAGAAAACTATGCGAAATTACTGCCATGGGTAGAACACTGCCAGATTATGAAAGTTATCGCACGCGCTGGAGTACCGAATATCCGTTATGGTGTCATGATTGGCTTTGAAGATGATAGCAATGAGAGTTTATTACGACTTGAAGAAGCGGTAGCAGAACTCTATGAAGATATTTTAGCCATTAATCCGGCGGTGAATTTTCAGGTACAATCTCTCGCATTGATCCCGATACCCGGCACACCACAGTGGGATGCAGTACGTGATTCTGGACTATTACGCTCTAATGACCCAAGTATTTTTGGTGGCATGGGGACTTCAGCCGTTGATACGCGCTACTTGAGCTCTGAACAAATTGCCGATTGGCAAGTACGTTTGGCAAAAATTGGTGCGCCCTATATACTTTAAATTTTAAATTAAGATAAGATTGGGAGAATATAAATGAGCCAATCAAATACATCGACAATTGGCTTGGTCGAATTACCACAACTGGGGCTAGTTGATAAAACCGGCAAAAATTGGCTGGTTGAGGATCGTCATGGTGCATTAATCAGTAAACAAATATTGCTCTCAAATCTGCAAGGATTTGGTTTTGAAACCCAACTGATTAACCTGAGAAAAGGCCATTACCAAGAAGAATATGGCAAAGTCAGTTGGCGAAATACCGAGTTATCTAAAATCTGTATTGGGGGAAAAATAGCAGATATAGATCCGCTAGGATGTGACGCTTGGGGAATCACGAATAATTTTTCCCAACAGCGTGAAATTGCTGGCTTGGTTATCAAACATTTGACGAGTAAAGGTAGGCCAGTTGTGGTGGGCGGTTCTGATGCCATCGCAGCACCACAATCTTACTTGACTGCCGGGGCGAGTGCGATTGTTTTAGATAAAAGTGGTGCAGCTAATGGTTCAGTTTTGGAGTACGTGCTTGGCAAAATACCCAGAGAGGAATTGTCAGGTGTTATGTTAGCCAATGGTAGTCAGCCACCACCTAGAGTGCGACAGCCTTCTCGTATAGAGGATTGGCCATTGCCAACACAATCAGTAGTCAAACAATGTTTGGGCACTGAATATCGAGGTTTGCAATTGCCTGACGAAAATACCCTGATTGGTTCAGTATTTACCGACATTGGCTGTGACCGAAAATGTGATTTTTGTCAAACTCCAAATTATCATGTTGGGTTTCGCGCCATGTCACCGGAAAGGACTTTACAGTGGTTTGAAAGTCAAAAACAAGCTGGTGCCCATTTAGTTCTAAATGGTTCTGATCAATTTCTTGGTCGCGTTCTCAAAAAAGAAGGCCGCGAAGATGTGCTTGAGATTATGAAAGGCATTAGAGAAATGGAACTCGGCGTGATGTGGTTCAATGGATTAGAATTAAAAAAGATGACACGAGGACGTGGCATTAACCGCAAAACGGGTGATGATTTAACCCCGGATGAGGAACTGATATCGGCACTTTTTGATTGGGATGGCAAGACGGGTTGTTATTTTGCATATTTGCCCGGCGAACGTCCCATGTTAGGACGCGAAAATTATAGTAAGTTGCTCCCATGGCAAGAGCATTGTGAGATGATGCGAGCGATTGCGCGAACCAGTATCCCTCATATTCGTTATGGGGTTATCGTTGGCTTTGAGGATGATAGTGAAGATAGTTTATTGCGCCTTGAGGATGCCCTGTTGGCACTTTATGACGATATGATGAGTGTTAATCCGGCTTTGAAATTTCAAGTAAATGCCTTATCACTATCTCCCATACCCGGCACACCACAGTCAGATTCTGTGCGTAAAGCGGGGTTATTAAACATTGATGAACCGACTCTATATGGGAGTATCTGGACACCAACGGTTAATACCCGCTACTTGAGCTATGATCAGATTGCGGATTGGCAAATGCGTTTGATGCGGATTGGTGGAGACAAGTATATGGACTGTGGTAGAGAGCTTTGATTTTTGCGATCTATTAATAACTTGGTATTGATTAGGCGATGAAGGTAAGATCAAAGAATTACACTGACTAGTACTTTGTCAAGCTTATATTAATGGGTTATTGGAGTACAAAGCTTTAGCTTTGTGCGTTGCTTGACAAAGCTAAAGCTTTGTACTCCAACCCAAAATTTAAAGTTTGACAAAGTACTAGTACTCTGTAAAGTTTCTTTTATAGTGTTATTGGAGTACAAAGCAGCGCTTTGTACCTGTAAGAAAGCTGGATTTTCTAGGTTAAAGAAATCCGATGTCTTAAAGACATCGGATTTCTAAATGCCCCCAAAATTTAGAAAAACAATTAATGAACACATCAAAAAAACCCACTATTGGCGTGGTTGAATTACCAGAATTTGGGCTTCTGGATTCTGAAGGTAAAAATTGGCTAGGTCATAATTATAACGAAAGTGTTTTGATTAGCAAACAGGTTTTGCTCTCAAGTCTTCAAACCGAAGGCTTTGATGCTCAATTAGTAAACCTGACAAAGGGTAAGGACGAGGTAGAATACGGCAAATTAAGTTGGGGAAAGCGTGAATTTACCAAAGTCTATTTGGGTCAAAAAATTGACGATATTGATCCCCAAGCATACGAAGCTTGGGGCGTGACGAACAACTTTTCCCAAAATCGCGACATTGCTTGTTTAACGATTAAGCACTTGGCAAGTAAAGGAATACCAGTTGTCGTAGGCGGTTCGGATGCGATTGCAGACTCTCGCTCCTATTTAGCTGCGGGTGCGACTGCGGTGGTTTTAGATAAATCTGGTGCGGCTAATGGTCCTATTATGGACTATGTACTTGGGAGAACAATTAGAGAAGAACTCGCCGGGGTGATTTTAGCTAATGGTAGTCAACCGCCACGGCGGGTACAACGCCCCTTAAGTCCGCAAGATTGGGCATTGCCAGATTTATCGGTTGTCAAGCAATGTTTAGGCACAGAATATAAGGGTTTGCCACTTCCAGAAAATCCTTGGCCTATCGGTTCGATATTTACTGACATTGGTTGTGATCGTACCTGTGATTTTTGCCAAACGCCTAAATACCGGGTTGGGTATCGCGCCATGTCACCGGAAAGGGTTTTGCAGTGGGCTGAACTTCAAAAAGCAGCCGGGGCGAAAGCGGTGATGTTGTCTTCTGATCAATTTCTGGGTCGCATTATCAAAAAAGGGGGAAGGCAAGAAGTGCTTGAGATTATGAATAGTCTCAAGGCATTAAATCTCTCTTTTTTTTGGAATAATGGAATAGAACTCAAGAAAATGACAGTTGGACGCGGCATCAACCGTAAAAGTGGTAAAAATTTAACCCCAGATGAAGAATTGATCTCGGCACTGTGTGGCTGGGATGGGCAAATCGGTTGCTATTTTGCCTATATTGCCGCAGAACGCCCGGTGGTGGGACGAGAAAACTATAGTAAGTTACTGCCGTGGGTAGAGCATTGTGAGATTATGAAAGCGATTGTGCGTGCTGGTATTCCCTATATCCGCTATGGGCTTATCTTGGGGTTTGCAGATGATAGCCACGATAGTTTTTCACGTCTTGAAGAAGCGGTATGGGAATTGTATGAGGAACTGGTTGCCATTAATCCGTCATTGAAATTTCAGGCTGCCCCATTTTCGCTATCTCCGATCCCCGGTACGCCACAATCAGAACAAGTCCGTCAATCAGGCTTGCTCCGCTTTGATGATTCCAATATTTTTGGCAGTATCTGGACGACTTCAGTGGATACTCATTATTTGAGCTACAAGGAAGTTTTTGAATGGCAAAAACGTTTAACACTGGTAGGCAGGAGCCGTTACATGGAAGATGGGGTTGTTCTACACGTTGGGCAATAATCGTGAAAAATCCGATGTTTTAAAAACATCGGATTTTTTAAGTCTAAAATAAATATATAGGATTTTTATAGATGAAAATTAACACTGAAAAGTGGCTCACTAATATTTCTATACATCCTAAAGATGTGGAAAAAGAATATGATAGCATCAGTCATTCTTATGATGCTGAACTCGAAGCTAAGGGATATTTGGCTCCTCAACATGCCGCCACAATCATCAAAAATCATGTTTCAAATACAGATAGTTTAATACTTGAAGCTGGTTGTGGTACTGGACTTCTTGGATTAGAATTGAACAAACAAGGTTTTTCAAATGTGACTGGTATGGATATCTCCGCTTTGTGTTTGAAAAAAGCAGAATCCAAAGGCATTTATGCTAAAACGGTGAAACACAATTTATTGGAACAATTTCCGTTTCCAGACAAAGTTTTTGACTGTGTTGCTTGTGTGGGTGTCTTCTCTCGATTTAATGAAGCACAGATTAAAGAAATCGTCGCACAGTTTGCGCGTGTTACCAAAGAAGAAGGGATAATCATCTTTAGTCATAGAGAAGATTTAATCACGCCGTTATTACACAAAACGCTTGATGAGCTTGAAATCGTCAAGGTAGAAAAGGTGACGGAAACTTTACCTTATTTTTCCATAGATGAACACTATAAGGAGATCAATATTCGCTTTTTCATTTTGCGGAAAATGAAATATACTAAAAAATAAGACATGGCAGGTTAAAACCAAACCTGCCAGGTCTGGTTTTGACTTCCGCTTAGATAATTTAAAATTAAAAAGGTAAAAAATCAATGCGTAACAAACCATTCAATGCTTATAAAAGCAATGTGACAATCGAGCTGGCAAAACCCCTTGAAATACCCACCGGCATCACTTATGCGGAAAAACACCAATTTCTGTCTTCTTCAGCGCGTAAGATTGATGTTTCTTATAATGGCAATCAAGTCTATTCTTGTACCGTTCCCCAAAATGTCTTTAATCCTTATGGCTCCATGGTGCCAAGAAGAGTGGTTGAGTTAATCCTTGACGGCACGATAGCAGTCAAAGGACGTAAGGTAATAGATTTAGGCTGTGGCTGTGGACTCATCGGGTTAGCAGCTATTCTGATGGATTGTCAGCAGATTCTCTTCAGCGATATTAATCCCAACGTCATCCCTTTGCAAGAACATCCTTTATTGAGAGAACAAGATAGTGTCAAAGTGCAGGATGTATTGGTGAATGAGCCAGATGAATCTTGGGATTCAATTATCGCTTGTCCGCCCTCCCAAGCTTTAGATCGAGCCGCCGCCACTGATAATTATGAATCTGGTATTTTTTTATCCGGTGATTTGATTTCGCGGATTATGATTGATGCAGCGCGAGTCTTAAAACCGGGTGGTGAATTTTTTCTCTATGTTCGCTTACCACATCGGAATTTTATGGATTGTTATCCTTTTATGATGCAACTCAATCAACATTTTGATCTCAGTACTATGAATATGCTTGATTTTGCAACTGGTAAGGATTTTCTATACGGCGATCCAGATACGAGCGCATTGTTTTTTTCTATTAAAAAATTACGTGTTTCCCAAAGCTGAAGCTTTGGACTCCAGTTATTTTATTTGTTTTAACGAGCTAGACACGAATTTCATGATCCCAAAATATCAAGCATACACTTTACAGAATTTGCAGATGATTCCTCAAATTCAACAATTACCACAAGCAATTCAATTTGATCTACAAGTTGTCGGTCAAGTGTATCCTTTTCGGACTAATAACTATGTGGTAGAAGAACTGATTAATTGGGATAACGCGCTTAATGATCCTTTGTTTACGCTCACCTTTCCAAATAAAGAGATGCTGATTCCCGCTCACTATGAGCAGATGGCTTCTGTTATCAGAGAAAATGCGAGTACAGCGGAAATTGAGGCTATCGCGAATAAAATTCGTTTACAGTTAAATCCTCATCCGGCTGGACAAATAGAACACAACATACCCAATTTAGAGGGTAATCCACTGAAAGGTATTCAACATAAATACAGGGAAACCGTTCTATTTTTTCCCAGTCAGGGACAAACTTGTCATGCCTATTGTTCTTTTTGTTTTCGTTGGCCTCAATTTGTGGGAATCAGCGATATGAAACTCGCTTCACGCGAAGTGGATGCCCTGATCCAATATGTCTCTAAACACCCTGAAGTATCCGATATTCTATTGACGGGTGGCGATCCTTTGATTATGAAGACTAGGGTGCTGGCTACCTATATTGATGCGCTTTTAGATGCTAATTTGCCTCATCTAAAAACTATTAGAATTGGGACTAAATCATTAAGTTTTTGGCCTTATCGTTTTACCACTGATTTAGACGCTGAAGATTTATTAACACTTTTTGCTAAGGTTACTCAAAAAAACAAGCACTTAGCAGTTATGGCACATTTTAATCATCCAAGAGAATTACAAACTGACGCGGTACGAGAAGCAATTAAACTGATTCGAGAAACGGGCGCACAAATTAGAACGCAATCGCCATTATTAGCGCATATTAATGATCAACCAGAGATATGGAGCGAAATGTGGAAGGTACAAACGGAATTGGGTTGTATTCCCTATTATATGTTTATCACCAGAGATACGGGGGCACAACATTACTTTGGTGTGTCTTTAGTTCGGGCTTGGGAAATTTTCAAAAATGCCTATCAAGGTGTCACCGGTTTGGCGAGAACAGTACGTGGTCCTAGTATGTCAACTACGCCCGGTAAAATACAAATTTTAGGTGTGGGTCAAGTTAAGGGGGAAAAGGTTTTAGTGATGCAATTTTTACAAGCGCGAAATCCACAATGGGTAAGGCAACCTTTTTTTGCGAAATATGATGAAAAGGCAACTTGGTTAGATAAACTTGAACCTTTTGGTGAAGAAAGTTTCTTTTTTGAGACATAAATTGGTAGTTGCCAACAAGATGAAGCATTATTTTGCTGAAACCTTGCCGGAGCAAAAAGCCGATTTGATTGCCCAACTTCGTGCCAGTGTAAAATTTGTTGGTTTTATTGGCAATGGCATTAACCACCGCTCTGCACCATTCGTGCAACAACGCGGTGTATTTTATTGATGAGATCAACCCCCTAAAAAAACAACGATTTAAAAAGCTTTTTTGCACCCCGCTCTGCGGGGCAATATCGCTCCGCGATATTGTGCCCGCTCCGCAGGCAACGTACAAAAAAAATATAGTCAGCATGAAACCAGAAGTCGCGGCAAAATATGGCATTACTAAGATATCTGACTTGCGACATTATCCCGATTTACGCTTTGGATTTACTGACGGGCAATTGGCACTGCAACCTTGGGTGCCTTAATTGGTGCCGGTGGTTATGGGCAACCGATTTTAACCGGGATTCGTTTAGACGATATTGGTTTGATGGGTTTACAGGGCGTAATACCCGTAGCGGTGTTAGCTTTATTAGCACAATGGTTATTTGAGTTAGCGGAAAAATGGATAGTGCCAAAAGGCTTGCAGTGAAATCAAGGTGATTTATTTAGCCGACTGGGTCAAATAATTTTAGGCATCGTGGGCATGATTCAAACTGAGAGAATCCGCCCAAGCCTTCAATGCCATTAAGTTAAGACCATGTAGGGTGGATTAAGCGATAGCGTATCCACCAAAACTTATATATTAATCATGTGGATACGCGGAGCAATAGCCACCCTACATGTATGGTTTTGTCGCGATACTTAATGGCATTGGCCCAAGCCTTAGGTTTGCCCCCAATGGCGCGGTTACGATTGATTGAACTGCCGCTAGCTTATCGCTCCATTTTGGCTGGCGTCAAAACCTCCGCCATCATCAATATTGGCACAGCAACCTTGGGGGCATTAATTGGTGCCGGTGGTTATGGGCAACCCATTTTAACCGGGATTCGTTTAGACGATATTGGCTTGATTTTACAGGGCGCAATACCCGCCGCCGTGTTAGCATTATTAGTACAAGGATTATTTGAATTAGCGGAAAGATGGATAGTGCCAAAAGGCTTGCAGGTGAAATCAAGATGATTTATTGTCCTAGTAACTGTAAATAAATAACTTTCTTGCCGGAGCAAGATTGCTTTCCTCGAAGCAACGTTTAATAAAAAAAAACACTTGATCTGCTTAAAATGAGCGGATAGAATACGCCCCCAACCTAGAAATAGGATTTTTTAAAAAATCGGATTTCTTTAACGAGAAGTTCCCTACGGGAGGAAATCCGCTCCGCGTAATGAACGAAACAACAGTCAAATCTTATCCTTTCTTATAAACAATCCCTGTCGTTATGTTTGGAACCTCATCCCTGCAACATTCAAAACCAAACTACAAGGATTATTTATAATAAGGGATAAGAAAATTTTGCCGGAGCAGGTTTGCTTTCCTCGAAGTAACGTTTTAGGTTTAAAATAAAATTAACGAACCGGAGTTAGACTAAAATGCTGATTGAAATGTTACTGATTGGTGGTACCATTTTTGGAATAAAAAATTATCGCCAACAAAAAAAGCAGAAATCATCCCAGCCTGAAAAGAAAACCACATTACAAACCCTTAAAGAGACGGTACTAATCCCGTTGACTGGGGGGAAGAGCGTCGTCAACAACTGAAGCAGATAGCAACCGGAAAAGAGGATCATAAACCAAATGCCTACGAAAAAGTCAAGGAAGATTTTCGCTTCTCTATTGGTTTAATGGGGTTGAGTTTGATCGGTACTTGGTGGTATCCGCCGTTACAATTGCTATCTGCTGCCGGTGTCTTCTACTTCTTTTCGCCAATTTTTCAAAACGTCTTTCAAGACTTGAAGAAAAGACGTATTACCACCGATCTACTTGATAGCATCATTATCACGGGTATGATAATGATGGGCTATTTTTTTGTGGCCACTGTGTTCACTTTGACCGCTTTATTGACTTTAAAACTACGGCTGCAAACCGAAAATCACTCACGTCAACAATTAACCAATGTTTTTGGTCAACAACCACAATCTGTTTGGCTCAAGCGAGATGGCGTAGAAGTTGAAGTGCCTTTGGAAAAAGTTCACAAAGGGGATATTGTTGTCGTCAATGCGGGTGAGCATATTCCCGTTGATGGTAGCATCACTGAGGGATTAGCGACCATTGATCAGCATTCCTTGACTGGGGAATCGCAACCGGTTGAAAAAGAAGTCGGCGATAAAGTCTTCGCCGCAACGCTTGTGTTAGCGGGACAGCTTTTTATTCGAGTCGAAAATGCCGGACAAGAAACAATCACCGCCAAAATTGGTCAGATTCTGCAAAACACTCAAGATTTTAAGGAGACTTTGCGCTTACGAGGGCAACAGATATCCGACAGCTTTGTTGGTCCAACATTATTGACCAGTGGATTATTTATACCATTGCTTGGCCCCACTGCCGCGTTGACAGTACTTTTTTCTGCTTTGGGTTATAACATGAAGTTATTCGGCCCAATGAGTGTTTTAAATTTTTTGCATATTATGGCGAAGAACGGCATTTTGATTAAAGATGGACGTTCTATGGAAATGTTGCAACAAGTTGATACGCTAGTCTTTGATAAAACGGGGACTTTAACTTTAGAACAACCGCAAGTCTCTCATCTTTACCCCATTGAGCCATTAAATGAAGAGACATTGCTGACCTACGCAGCGGCAGCAGAATATCGGCAAAAACACCCCATCGCTAGAGCGATAATCGTAGCAGCGGAACAACGCGGGCTAAATTTACCAACAATTGATGATGCAGCCTATCAAGTCAATGCCATATCGTATCGGGCAACCATAAAGGATTGCCCCTACGAAAAATCACGGTTTGTAGGGGCAATCCCTTGTGGTTGCCCTCGATACTTAATGGCATTGGCCTATCAAGTGGGTTATGGCATTCAAGTGAAGCTCGGAGAAACGCTAGTCCGAGTGGGTAGTGCCCGTTTTATGCAGCAAGAAGGTATTAGCTTGCCAAAAGAAGTGGAAAGTCTCCCAACCCAATGTGAGGCACAAGGACATTCACTGGTTTATGTCGCATTGAATGATCAACTGGGTGGAGTGTTAGAATTGCAACCCGCTATCCGTCCAGAGGCGAAGGAAATCATCAACTATTTGAAAGAAAAAGGCATCTCACTGTACATCATTTCAGGCGATCACGAACAACCGACTCGACAACTTGCCCAAGAGTTAGGTATTGAGCATTATTTCGCTGAAACCCTGCCTGAGCAAAAAGCCGACTTGATTGCGGAGCTTCGTGCAAAGGGCAAATTTGTTGGTTTTGTTGGCGATGGCATTAACGATGCCATTGCCTTAAAACAAGCCAATGTCTCTATCTCGCTTCGTGGTGCATCAACGGCTGCAACGGATACCGCTCAAATAATTTTGATGGACGGTAATTTGAACAAACTCAAGCCATTATTTGAGATTGCTCAGGCTTTTGAATCCAATATGCGTACCAATTATTGGCTTGCAATAGTGCCCGGTGTGACATGCTTAGGGGGACTATTCTTTTTCCATCTTGGCGTTGTTGGTGGCATGGCAACGTATTACACGGGAAAAGTGGTTGGTTTGGGCAATACTATGTTGCCTTTGCTAAAGCATGGCAAAGATAATGAAGCTCAGCATTCATCAACTGCTAATTAACCCAATAAAACCAATAGATTATGGTTATTATTCATAATACATACAATTTGCATGGTTGAAATCTCAGAGCTTGGGCTCAATGCCATATCGTGCTGCGTCACCCGTCTGAAATTGAGTTCAGATTAATTAGCAACTAGGAGCTTAGAAAACATGAGGAGTACATCCCAAATGCCAATAACTTATGACCCAGAAAAATATGCTGACTATCAGTCAATTGAATCTGGTACAATTTTGAATGTTGAACTCAATCACATCAATACAAATCTACGATTAGAAACCCATCAAGCGGTTTGGTCACCAACGCCATTTGCGATTAAAATGGGAGAGTTTATTGTCTCTGATGGCTGTCACGAAAAAGTTGTCATGGATTTTGCGTCGGGTTCGGGTTTTTTATCAGTCATTGCTGGCAAAGGTGGAGCCACTAAAGTCATTGCCACTGATCTAAATCCCAATGCCATTATGATGACTAAGCGCAACTGGGCATTGAACAATCTCAATCATGAGCAGCTTTATGCCATTGAATCGGACTGCTTTGATGCCATTAAAGGACATCCAGAAATTGAGGGACAAGTGGATATGATTTATTCCAATCCACCTACTGCGCCTGATTTAGAAGGCGAGATTAAAAGACTGTCAGCCGGTGATTGGAATATTAATGGTCAAGGCGGTAGAATTGTCAATGATGCCTTGATCACCCAAGGACGACATTTTCTCAAATCCGATGGAGAGATTTTGTTCATAAGCACGAGCAAACAGGGATCTAAACTCACTTGTGATCTGCTCAATCAATATTGGGGGAAGGGCGTTAAGGCAGACGGTGATGATCCGCTTGATTACGCAATTGATTGGGAAACACGAGGTAATGCAAACTGGGCTGTGGTAAAACGTATTGATCTTTTATTGTCTGATTACTATTTGCCATTTTTAGCTCATATCAGACAGTTTTCTAAGGAACAAGGACAGCCAGAACCTGTGATTGAGAAAGATGGCCACTTATATCAAAAAATCTACTTTATTCGCGCTAAAAAAGTTGACTGACTATTCTATATGGATTTTCCAAAAAACATGCTTTTAAAACAAAAAGCGATACCAGGCATTATTGGAGGTTTAGGCCCATTAGCTCACACAACCTTTGAGCAAATTTTGATTGAACAAAACACTAAACGAGGTGTTGAGCGAGATCAAGATCATCCCTTATGGCTCCTTATCAATGCTGCAAATATCCCAGATCGTACAGAAAGCTTGTTAGGAAAAGCAGACAGTTGTGTCCCTTGGATGATTAAATATGGAAAATTCTTAGAATCAGCCGGAGTAGATTTTATAGTGGTTCCTTGCAATACTGCTCACGCTTTTTATAAACAGGTTCAGTCGCATCTTCAAATTCCTTGGATTCATCTCATCGAATCTACCACTAAATTTCTCATTGAAAATTATCACGATATAAAGAAAATTGGGATTCTTAGCACCGATGGGACATTGCGAGCCGCATTATATCATAACAGTTTAGTTAAAGCTGGCTTTATCCCTATATCTCTTCAGCTAGGATCAGAATTTCAAAAATTGATCATGAACACAATTTATGATCTGAGTTGGGGAATTAAAGCAACTGGCTCCCAAATTTCACCACCAGCCCAAAAAAATTTAAAAACCATTGTTGATTATTTAGCAAGACAAGGTGCTGAAATAGTGATTGCTGGATGCAGTGAATTATCTGTCGGGTTCTACGAAACAGAAAAACTAGCCCTTCCGTGGCTTGATCCACTAGAAATCATCGCCAACGTCACACTTGATTTGGCATTTGGTTATCGTTCTTTACAAACCGATAATAATGGCTATCCAATAGCTTATCAATACAATAAACCCGAGTTAATACCGGCTAATTCTCTTTTATTATTATAAGGCACAATATGCAACAACCATCCGTTGTCTCAAGGACACGCGACTACTATAATAGCAACGAAGTGCTATCATTTCAGGCACTTATCTATAACAACAGTGATCACTGTAGCATTGGTTTGTACGATGGGCAGGAAACTATACACCAAGCAATGTATAAAACGGTTGAGAAAATGGCTTCGCTAGTTCCGCTCAATAAATCAAGCGTCGTTTTAGATATGGGAGCCGGCTATGGTGGTGCAGCACGCTATCTTGCCAACACCGCTAACTGTTTTGTCGATTGCCTCAATTTGAGCGAAGGCCAAAATCAACGCAACCGTGAATTAAATCAAAAACAGGGACTTGATTCACAAATTCGAGTCATTGAAGGTAGCTTTGAAGAAATACCCTCGGCAAATGAACACTATGATGTCGTTTGGTCCCAAGATGCTTTGCTCTTTAGTAGTGCTCGCGTTAAAATGCTTAAAGAAGTTTACCGAGTTCTGAAAAAGGGAGGTCATTTTATCTTTACCGATCCAATGAAGAACGATGACTGTCCAACCGAAATCCTCCAACCTCTTTTAGAGAGGATTCATTTAGACTCGTTGTCGTCTTTTGAATTTTACAGAAATACCGCGACGACTTTAGGATTTAAAGAAATTCAAGTGATTGAACTGACAGAACAATTAACTCAACATTATGCGCGTCTTTTGGAGGAGATAAACACTCAGTATGAAGCCTTCCTCAAATCCTGTGGTAAAGACTACATTGAACATCAGAAACGTGGTTTGAAATATTGGGTAGAGGCAGGCGAAAAGAGGTACCTTAATTGGGGAATATTGCATTTTCGTAAGTGCTTGGATGAAAACTATGAAAAGCAAAGAGTTTAAACATTGGCTTGCAAAACAAGGTGCTACTTTTGCGCCCGGCAAAGGTAGTCATTTAGAAAAAAGGAACTATCGAAGCCATCAAAAAACAGCTTGGACTGAAATAGGAGTTAATTATGTGGAATTTTCCTGTTGAACTTAGCACTGATGAAGAGGACGGTGGCTTTGTTGTGACCTTTCCTGACGTGCCCGAGGCGATTACCCAAGGCGATAATCGGACAGAAGCACTTTTGTACGCCCAGGAAGCCTTGGAGACAGCACTAACTATGTACATAGAAGAACAACGCGATTTACCTAGCCCCAGCCCAGCCAATGGCCATACCACCGTTTCGCCTGACGCGCTAGAATGCGCTAAGCTAGATCTCTATATCACCATGAGAGCGCAGGGCGTACACAAGGCAGAACTTGCACAACGTTTACATTGGCATATACCCCAAGTTGATCGGTTGCTTGACCTTGGTCAGACTTCCTTGTTTGAGCAAATTGAGCAAGCGGCAGTCTCTCTCGGTAAGCGTGTTGAGTTGCATATTGTTTAATCGTACTGTGATGTTAGAGCGTCACAATATACATTGATAAGGGATAATATTTATGCCATCACAAAACACACCAACCATTGGACTGGTTGAATTACCTGAACTTGGATTATTTGATCCGAACGGAAAAAATTTGCTGGCTGACCGAAGAGGTACGGCTCTGATTAGCAAACAAGTCTTGCTTTCCAATCTTCAGGCCGCCGGATTTGATGCTCAGTTGATTAATCTAAGAAAAGGTAAACATCAAGAAGCCTTTGGAAAAGTGATCTGGAATGATACCGAACTGACCAAAACATACCTTGGTCAGAAAATAAACGACATTGACCCATCAGCGTATGAAGCTTGGGGAGTCACTAATAATTTTTCCCAACACCGTGACATTGCTCGCATGACCATTAAGCACTTGGCAAGTAAAGGCCGACCGGTTGTCGTAGGGGGATCTGATGCTATTGCAGACCCCCAAGTCTATTTTGCAGCAGGTGCCACGGCAGTTGTTTTGGATAAATCAGGTGCGGCAAATGGTCCAATTATGGATTATGTGCTTGGAAAAAAACCTAGAGAAGAACTGTCAGGTGTCATATTAGCGAATAGCAGTCAACAACCTTCACCACGGGTTAAACGACCTTTAAGCCCAGAAGAATGGGCATTACCAGAATTATCTATCGTTCAACAGTGTTTAGGAACAACCTACAAAGATTTGCATTTGCCAAAAGAGGGAGCATTAATAGGTTCAGTATTTGCTGATATGGGTTGTGACAGAAAGTGTGATTTTTGTCAAACTCCTAATTACCGTCTTGGATATCGTGCGATGTCACCTGATAGAACATTACAATGGTTTAAGGCTCAGAAAGACGCTGGTGCTTGGGGAGTCATAAATTCTTCCGATCAATTTTTGGGTCGCATCCTCAAAAAAGGTGGACGAGAAGATATCCTGGAGATTATGAAGGGAATTAGAGAGATGGAACTTGCCGTTTTTTACCCCAATGGATTAGAACTCAAAAAAACCACAATGGGGCGTGGAATCAATCGCAAAGAAGGTATGGACTTGAGACCTGATGAGGAACTGATCAAAGCACTTTGGGGTTGGGATGGAAAAACCGGTTGCTATCTTGCTTACATTCCCGCTGAACGTCCGGTTTTTGGTAGGCAAAATTACGCAAAATTGCTCCCATGGCGAGAACATTGTGAGATTATGAAAGCCATTGTTCGAGCCGGACTACCGCATATCATTTATGGTTGCATCATTGGATTCCCAGATGACAGCGATGAAACTTTGTTACGCCTAGAAGAAGCTATTGTAAAGCTCTACGAAGAGCTTTTAGCCATTAATCCATCACTCAATTTTCAGGTGTTACCCGTTTCAATATTTCCGATACCCGGCACTCCGCAATCTGAGCAGATATATAAATCTGGGCTTCTACGCTTTGACGATCCAACTATTTTTGGTGGAGTATGGACACCTTCCGTTGATACCCATTATCTAAGTTATAAAGAGGTTGTTAAGTGGCAAAGGCATTTGATGCAGATTGGCAGTTCTTATATGCAACATCAATAATAGATAAGCAATTCAAAAACCATCTGCAATAAGGAGAATATTAATGAAATCAACAATTGGATTGGTAGAATTACCGCAAATGGGATTATTTGATCCAGAAGGCCAAAATCTGCTTTCCGAAGACACCAGAGGCGATGTACTCATTAGTAAACAAGTTTTGTTAGCAAGTATTCAAACAGCCGGGTTTGATGCCCAATTGGTTGATCTAAAAAATGGCGATTACCAAGAAGAATACGGTAAGGCTACTTGGCGAGAGACTGAACTGAGTAAAGTTTACTATGGTAGGCAAATTGATGATCTTGATCCGTTAGATTATGATGCCTGGGGAGTAACGAATAACTTTTCCCAATATCGCGAAGTGGCTTGCATGACCATTAAGCATCTAGCGAGCAAAGGTAGGCCCGTTGTGATCGGTGGTTCTGATGTTATTGCTGAACCGCAGCCTTATTTGGCCGCAGGAGCTTCCGCACTCGTTTTAGATAAATCCGGGGCTGCAAATGCACCAATCATGGACCATGTACTTGGCAGAACCCCAAGAGAAGAACTCTCAGGTGTCATTTTAGCTGAAGGTACTCAACCTTCACTGCGAGCAAAAAAAGTATTAAGTCCACAAGATTGGCCTTTGCCAGATATATCAATCGTCAAGCAATGCTTAGGCACCAAATACAAGGATTTACCTCTTCCCGAAAAACACTCGCTGGTTGGTTCAGTATTTACCGATATGGGTTGTGATCGGAAGTGCGATTTCTGTCAAACGCCAAACTACCGTCTTGGGTATCGCGCCATGTCACCCAAAAGGGTTTTGCAGTGGCTTGAACTTCAAAAAGAAGCAGGGGCACGAGTCATTGTTAATGTTGCGGATCAATTTCTTGGGCGCGTCATCAAAAAGGGTGGAAGAGAAGAAGTTCTTGAAATTATGAAGAGCATCAGAGATTTAGGATTCGCAATTGTTTGGCCAAATGGGCTAGAATTAAAAAAGACAACTCTGGGACGCGGCATCAATCGTAAAGAGGGAATGGATTTCAGACCTGATGAAAAACTGATAGAAGCACTTTGGGGTTGGGATGGAAAAGTGGGTTGCCATTTTGCCTATCTTCCTGCCGAACGTCCTGTTTTCGGACGAGAAAACTATACGAAATTACTGCCGTGGCTAGAACATTGCGAGGTGATGAAAGCCATCGTCCGAACAGGTATACCTTATGTCCGTTATGGTGTCATTATCGGGTTTGCAGATGATAATGATGATACTTTATCACGTCTTGAAGAGGCAATTTTGGGACTCTATGAGGATTTAATAACGATTAATCCATCATTGGGCTTTCAAGTGGCTCCATTTTCAATTTCTCCAATACCAGGAACCCCACAAGCAGAAACTTTGCGGGAATCAGGGCTATTACACTTTGATGATCCAAGTCTTTATGGCAGTGTTTGGACACCTTGTGTTAATACACGCTACCTGAGCTATGGAGAAGTTGCAGATTGGCAAAAGCGTCTCGCACAGATTGGAAAAAGCCGTTATCTTAAGGATGGTAGAGACTAATAGTGCTAAGTTACTCCCTTGGCAAGAACATTGTGAAATTGTAAAAGCTGTCGCACGAGCGGGTACACCTTATCTGAATTATGGTGTCATTATTGGGTTTGCGGATGATAGCAACGAAACTTTATCACGCCTTGAGGAAGCCGTGGTGGAACTTTATGAAGACATATTAGCCATTAATCCATCACTGAATTTTCAAGTGTCGCCCCTAGCGATTTCTCCGATACCGGGAACCCGACAAGGGAGCAACCTGCGTGAATCTGGGCTATTACGCTTTGATGATCCAAGTATCTTTGGTGGCATGTGGACACCTTCAGTTGATACCCACCACCTCAGCTACGAAGAAATTGCCAATTGGCAAATACGTCTAATGCAGATTGGAAACCCGGTATGGTATTGACGTGCTGCGGCTCGCTCCAGCCCTTTGACTGGAGCCGGCTCATGGACGGATTCCAGCCATACGCAACATCTGGCGCACAATCACCTCAATATGCTTATCATTAATCTTCACTCCCTGCAACCGATAAACCTCTTGCACCTCATTAACAATATAATTTGCCAACGCATTTGTCCCTGTCGCAAAATCTCATGAGAATTTGACGCACCATTTACAACCTCTTCACCTCAAACGTTGTCTAGTTCTCGTCTCCTTACCAAAACTCACGGTACCACTCAACAAAATAAAAAACCGACGCTCAGTTAAAAATCCGTAAGAAATCCCTGTTATTTTTTCAGGTTTATCATAATTTTGACAATGTCCAAGCTCAGTAATATTTTCATAAAATCAATCATTTATCCTTAACTTAATGGATATGGTTTCCTCTGCAACGAAGTAACGGAGCTTGCGACGTTCACCCGTCCATGACGTTTATTGCAGTGTGCCGGACGGTTTTTTTTGCAGGAGCAGGTTTGCAACATGCTCCGTAACGTTTATTTATTTTTGCCACGCTGCCGATCCAATCTAGTACAACGGCAATCTTGGTGGAAATAACGGATTAACATATTGATAATATTATGTTTATCCGTTAATTCAGTCAATCATTTTTAAGCCTATAAATCCGATTTTTTTAACGAGGTTTAGCGTAGCGATCTTCGTTGCGGGAAATCCGCTCCGCGTAATGAACGAAACAACAGTCAAATCTTAACGAGGTTTCGGGCAACTCGTAGGGGCAATCCCTTGTGGTTGCCCGCCCCTACGAAGTCGGTTGCCCTCGCTTGTGACGTTCAATCCGCTCAGCTCCATTCGTCCCGTAGGGAACTTAACAGTCAAATCTTATCCTTTCTTATAAACATTGACCCGGTAGTTATGTTTGGAAATCCCTGCAACATTCAAAACCAAATTCGACGGTATTGTATTTCGACGCGAGGATAAATCTAGCAGTAGTCCAATCTCAAAACAAAACGGACAGACTCAACACAACCTAAAATCTTATCCTTTATTATAAACAATCAGGGGAGGCTTAATACAGCGTAAGCAGGCGCACTCGCCGCTAATTTCCTGGTAATCCTAAAATCCTGTGAATCAGGATTCAGACAGTTTTCAGTGATACCACTGCCGCTCTATCAAATAACCAATTCAACGTATCAAAAACCTTTTGCAAATTATCAGTAGCTGATATTTGGTTAGGATCTTTCGTAAATACGTTATTTTCTAGTTTAGCAAATTCCCAAGCCTTTCCTGTGGTGACAACACCGTAGCAGATGTCTAGACCTTGACTTGAAGCTGCAATCATCTCAGCTAGAGCCTGCGCCCACCCCTCTTCAAATTTGTCGGGCGAAGCTTCTATTACGCAGATTGGAGGTGTTAACATAAGAGCCTGATCAGTCATAGGGGCTATTAGATAATCAGGCTCACCTACTAAACCATTTTCTTTATCAACGTTGTAGCTTACATGCGACCATACATGCAACGCCTCATATTTTTTCTCAACCTGATTTAATATAGGTTTGATAATATCCTCACAGATAGCAACCTCGTTAATAAAACTCAGGCTGCTACCCAACTTTTCCATAATATCCGTAAAGTCAATGCCATTAAGTTAAGAGATATTGTAGGGTGGGTAGAGCGAAAGCGAAACCCACCATTATTATAAATTTCAAAGGTTTGGTGGGTTTCGCTCTGCTCTACCCACCCTACAAAAAACCTTATTTTCAGCAGCAATATCTTGTAATCGTATTATCCGATCTCCATTACTACGCAAAATAAGGTTTTTAATGTCATTGACGTGAATAAATAAGTTATCCATGCTCCGATGATGCGTTTCGCCTTGATGAACTTGATTGCCCAACAGCAAGGATAAATTCGCACCAGCTACCGCTTGACGCACAGTGTCTAAACTGAGATTAAAATTCGGCAACCGCGCTGGATCAATTTGAAGGCGTATTTCACGGGGCTGCGCTCCAACGACATAGCTTTGTCCAACTTCTTTAAGACTACGCAATCTTTCTACCATGCGTTCTGCCATACGTCCCAGTTCATATTCACTATAGTGCGCCGATGCTAATGTCACTGTCATCATCGGTACATCATCCACATCGACGACACGGATATAAGGTTCTCCGGCATTGGGTACGAAAACGGAACAGTTGATCGTACAAGCGAACCAAAGCTTGGGTTTTATCCTCACCCACTTCAAATTCTACAAATAAGCCGAGTAGTTACATCTAAAATCCAGAAATCAGTGACGACACCAAATGAAATAATTCTGGTTTTAAAACAACTAGAAAAGCGTCTCAAAAAGAAAGAAAAAGAACCGTACATTGAGCTTTTATATAAATTAGAAAAAACCGAAAAAGGTTTCATTATTCGTCATAATGATTTTGTACCTTTTGGACTGCTGCCAGAGCTAGAGCTAAGTAGTATATTTAAGGTATTGTATTTTTCTGCCATTCATAGCGAACTTTCTAACGACAAGTCATCTAGTGGCGACATAAAGCCAGATGGTGTTGTTTTTCCTATTGAGATTTTTTCCCACAGAAAAACAGTGGAAACACATATTGTTAGATTGGTTCAAGAAAAAGTAATAGCGAATAGAGATTTAACCGCAAAAGAAGTGATAGAGCAGACTATTTGCGATATTAATAAATTGTTGGAAGGGGTAAGCTTAAAAACAGAACTTGTAGATATAAACTTAGAACAACCGGTTTTCAAATCTTTTTGTGGTTCAATGATATTATCTAATGAGTTATCAGGTGGAGAGAAACAACTCTATTACAAAGCCATTTTATTTGATAAGTTACGCCCACAAAATAGCCTTATCATGGTAGATGAACCTGAAACTTCTTTACATCCTACTTGGCAACAAGAAGTTTTAAAGTTATATAACAATATACAAGGAAATAACCAAGTTATTCTTGTTACTCATTCTCCACATATAATTGCATCGATCCATCCTGATAATTTATTTGTATTAAATATTAATGAAGAGAAAAAAACGGTTGAATGTTTTAATGCAAGAGAGAAAGGGTTTTATACTAAGGGGAATGAACCAAATGATATTTTAGACGCCGTTATGGGGACTCCTCTGAGGGATTTGGATACTAAGAAGCGAATTGATGAGGTTTTTGAATTATTAAGATCGCAGCCTGACAAAATAGATGAGCCTAAAAATAAGATTATTATAGACTCACTGATTGATGATTTAGGTGGTTCTGATCCTCTCATCATGCGTATTATACATAAACTCTCCATCATACAATACCAACCAAAAGCATCCCTGATGAGTTTTACCGTAAAACCTATCAGCTTGAAAAAATTAACTTGGATTTTGAAGCACTCAATCATCTTGTCACCCAAAAGGAAGATAAAAAGTGTATTAAGTAGCCACATTAAAAATAAAGCCAATTATTACTTAGCCTTAGCTGCGCCAACCGAGGAGAATTTAACCGATATTATTGATGTGACTGACGATTTAAACCCAATTTTCAAAACATTATCTGAACCCTTACAAAAATTAGTATGGAGCTAGAACATTTTTTACGGAGAATATTGGACTTTGGTTGTCATTCTCATTAATCTGGATTGCCCCTACATAAAATGCGGTCCTCCGTAGGGGCAATGCCCTAGTGGTTGCCCGACACGATATGGCATTGAGCTTTATTCAAACTGATGGCGATTTTATAGGCGATTTTATCACCCCGGCTCACCCAGTCCGTGCTTATCCTAACGTGTTGCGTTCTGAGAAAGTCTTTCTGTTGCGAACACCTTTAATTGTCGAAACCGCGCATAACATTTTTCAGCAAACCAAACTGATTAATGTGAGTCAATTACATGGTGAATTTCGGATCACTTATGAAGGCGAACACACTCGCTATCTTCCGTCACTGTGGAAATTAAGGTATTTATTTAAAAAATACTTTGCTCGCGTAGAATTTTTTGATGCCATGACGTTGGAACCATTAGGAGCTGAAGACGATACTTCGCCTTCTACTCGCTATCTCGTGTTTGCTCAAAAAATGAATTAAGGAAAAATTGCTATTGGGCTCCAATAGTTCAGTACTTACCTTATGGAGCCTGATCACAAATTAGCCTAAAAACGACAAGATTATAATTATGTTAATAGAAGCATGAATTTTATTGTCCGCCTATATTGGAATGAGGCTTATTGAAAAACGTCGCCAAGCGTTGAATTTCCTGAAGAATCATTATAGACGACAATCTTACTGTATTGCATCTACTTGTTCATTTAATCCATCAGGAATTTTTTCATTAGCTAAATTGAGCGTATGTAAAACTAATACAGCGGCATCATCTATGCAATGCCATTAAGTTAAATTATCAAAGCTTGCTCAAGACAAACCCGCAATTTTTCAGCCAACACTTGCACATTCGGCTGACTCATCATCGTATGATGATCACCGGGCACAATATGAGTATCCACGGAGCCTTCAACATATTGATGCCAACCCC
>JSZA02000094.1 GCA_000785145.2 Candidatus Thiomargarita nelsonii | reverse complement strand
TCCAAAGCTAAAGCTTTGGACTCCAAGTGCTTTGACATGTTGGAGTCCAAAGCTTTAGCTTTGGACTAGCCCGCTGCCAGTCCAAAGCTAAAGCTTTGGACTCCAAGTGCTTTTGATGTCAAGATCAAAAAACTTGATCATCGAGTAATAGGATCATCTTTGATGCCAGCGCTTATAGCAGTTGCCCGTAGCGTAGATTCTACGGCTTTATTCACGGCATAATATTGATGATAAGCCGCCAGTTTTTTAATAGTTTTAATGCTGGTAATACCTGTTTTAGCATCCTGAGTCTTTTCAAACACGATAAAATGTCGAATAAAATCGAGCAAAGTTGCTTTATTTAAGATACCATTAATCAGCGTTTCCAATTGGCTCACTAAATGAGAGGCGAGCATTATACCATCGGCTGATTTCCACGCCATAAAACGAGTAAATTCTGCTGACAAGGCACCTGCCTTGGCTTCTAAACCATCGGAGATCACTAAAATTGCGTTAGTGATAAACAGGCTTGGAATAGTCGCTTTGTAGGTTTGTAATTGTTGATAAGCCGATTTTAGGGTGGCATTTTCATCGGTGGGATTTTTTAATTCAATGACGACTAAGGGTAAACCATTGATAAACAAAACTATATCTGGACGCTTATTAATACCATTTTCCACCACAGTCAATTGATTAATAATAGAAAATTCATTATTATCAGGGTTATTAAAATCCACCAACCAAACCCGATCCCCGCGTTCATTGCTATCTTGAGTATAATTGACTGGCACCCCTTGAGTTAATAAACGATGAAAAATTTCATTATTGGCGATGAGATCAGGCGAATCAATCCGCTGGATTTGCTGAAAGGCTTCGTCTCTGGCAGCTATTGGAATGGATGGATTGATGCGGGCAATTGCGGTTTGCAAGGTATCTATTAATAAAACATCCTCAAAATTGCGTTGGGGCGTGTCATTATGTTGATAGCCTTGTTCTTTTAGTCGCTCAATCGCTAATTGTTCTATGCTGTTTTCGGTTATTTTAGTCATATTTACAATTACTTAACCCTTATTTTAGTTTTGATATTTGTTCTGATAGCATTATAGAGTTTAATCTCTTTTTCGTGCTCAAATACGACAGAAATACAATAATCCTGCATTCGCGTATCATCCATTATCCATTGATTCAAATTCAAAAGTACCAGCGATACTGGAGTGGCAGGTCTATTTTTAGGTTCTCTTTGGTATAACTTCCATGCCTTTTGATGGCACCCTACTTTTCGGGTATTAGCACCGGGGAAAAAATCGATTTCAAACGGTTTTAAATCATCAGGTACGTCGATTGTCTCTACATCATTTGCAATTATGCCATATTTTTCTCTCAGGATTTGTGGTTTGACAGAATGAAATAGATGAAACGCCATGCGATTACCTAAATAACTATCACCGCGAGTCGCACGGGTTTCAGGCGTAAAAGTGAGCGTGACAATTATCTTTTTCTTACCCGCCTCGGTAAAGAACAGTTCTGGCAGTTGTAGCGAATAAACCTTGATTTGATTGAGTGCTATTTGTCCCTCATCCCATAGTGCGACACGGTTATCGAAGGAGTGCAAAGATTTTTCATAGTGACTCAAGCCATAGCCACAAATATGTAAATGGCATTGTTCGGCTTTTTTCTTGTCCTTTGTCGCATAAAAGTCTTTAGTTGGTAGAAAAGGATAATCTGCCCCCAGCAACAACATATTCTTGATAAAATATAAAAGTTAAGTGGTGATTGATTGCCAGCAGATACTACAAAAACCACATAGGGGAAGTTAAAGGCGAGTTCATCAATCAAGGCAGCCAGAGGCAACTGACGGAAATAGTGTTTATGCCAAATTTCATTGCAATTGCCCAACGAAATATTGACCACTTTGATATGATATTCAGATAAAAAGCTTTCTATAGCATCTTTAAACTGATGTTCAATTAATTTTTCTGAGTCATAAATAGCATTAATTGCCTTATCGTTAAAATCTTTCTCGGCATACATCACCTTGGCAGAAAACACCCAATTTGAAGGCGTAAAGGTTTTTGTCTCCAGACTATCTGCAATATTACCATAAACAGCACAACCTGCCACTGCTGTACCATGTCCCACAGTATCCTGTGTTTCCGTCTCTCCTGACTGAAAATTTTCTTCACCACCAACACACTTTTCCAGCATGGGATGATTGGAAATAATGCCCGAATCAATGACCAATATGCCCGTGGCATTTTCTTCGGGTGCGTTAAATTCAATGCCCTCTATATCGGGTTGCATCATCTCAAACGGCTTAAATTGGACCATAGCAGGTCTATCTACTCGTGCGATTTCTTTTAATTGGATGATTTTCTCAAATACGGCTTTGGTAAGTTTCACCCTGAGCAAAACAAAGGATTTTGTCGTTAAGGTATCAGTGTGCCTAAATTGTGAAGAATCGGTGTAGCTGTCTTTTAATTGCTGGATAAATTGCTCGTTTTTTTGTGGATCGGTCATTTTCCATAATTCAAGGTCAATAAAATCAGCTCTATCAGTCAAGGGCTGCTCGGCTAAACCTTTGCCTATCTTTTTTTCCAGCGGAATATCACCAAAAGATTCAATGGCATGGAAAAAATCATATTTCGGTCCTTCCTCTGAGCCATAAATTTCCAGCTTTTGCTTGAACCTACTTAAATCCTCATCCTCACTAAATACCACCCAAAAGCCTTTTTTGCCCTCAGCAACCGATAAAACATGGATACCCAAAGATGCCAATGTCCGTTCAAAGGCATCAGGGGAAACGCTTTGATTGATTTCAATTTCAAAAATCAACGTGGGATCAATTCTGACGGGAAACTGTTTTTTTAATGCTGAAAATGCACGGCTTAAATTTTTGGCTTGTTGGCTTGTTTCCCGTGAAAAACAAGCTTTGTTCCTACCTTGGGGTAATGAGAAGCCTCCGCCACCATGGCGTTTTTTCCGTTCAATATTGCCATGAAACAAGGGCAGTTTGAGATGCTGGTGTTTTTCCATTATTCATCCACCATACCATGTTGCTTTACCTTTTCACGGCGAATAAATTGCTCAATCGCTTTTTCCAAATCATCCATAGTCAAAGTGTTCCTGCTATCAATAATGGCGGTTTTCATCGCCTCAGTTGTGATCATTTTTATATCCGCTGGCGATAAGCCCTGACTGTCCTTTGCGGCTTGACTGAGATCGATTTTTTTATCGCGTTTGATCGGTCGCAAGTAGCGTTCAAAGAGATATTGACGAGTCGCTTCATCGGGTAATTCATAATAAATCACCGCATCAAAGCGTCGCCAGATGGCACTGTCGAGTATGTTTTGATGGTTGGTGGCGGCAAAGAGGATGCTATCGCCTTTGAAGTTATCCAACATTTGCAAGAAGTTATTCACCACTCGTTTGAGTTCGCCATGTTCGTAATTGTCATCACGGTTTTTGCCGATAATATCAAACTCATCAAATAGCACAATCCAAATACCGCTTTCAATAAAATCAAACACCTTGCGTAAATTACCCGCCGTTTCGCCCAGATATGAGGAGATAATCGCGTCAAAACGAATATAAACTAAAGGGATGTTCAACACTGAACTGATAATTTGTGCTGAAAAAGTTTTGCCTGTTCCGGGTTTGCCACAGAGCAGAATTTTCTTTTTATAGCTCAGGTTATAGGTTGCTAAAATATCCGCGTCCTTAAATTCACGGATAATGCGTTCAAGCTGATCTTTAGTGTCAGTAGATAAAATAAGGCTATCAAAGTCTTGCTCAAAATGCTGAATTTCCAGCAATGGAAACCCTTTTTCGGTATCTCTAGGAATAGGCAAATGTTGCTTGAAGCGTCGTTGACTACTGGAGACAGTCGCTGATTGATACAGGGCTTTTTCCAGTTCCTTGGCAACAATCGTATGTTTTTTGCGCTTTTCCCGTTCGATATATTCTCTTGCCGTTTGGACAAAAGTGTCATTATCATTATTGTTGAAGGACAGGAAAAGCTGCTTTATTAATTCTGAACCCGTCATGCAGTTGCCTCCTTGTCATAATTTCACCCGCACCTCACCGCTCATCAATTTAGGGAGTAGGGTGTCGCGGAGTTGGGTTAGGGTTTGGATTTGTGTTGCATTTTGTTTTAGCTTTGGAATAAACGCTTCGAGCTGATGATTTAATTTCTTAATAATATCTAATGGCGGAATTTTAATATCATATTCTTTTATAACTATTGCTTGGGCACGTTGTCTACCACTTGAACCAGACATGCTGCTAATTGCAAAATCTATAAAGTCTCTATCTTTAGTAATAATATATGAAATTCTCTTTCATACCATCCAGTTGGACTAAAAGATGTCGTACTAACATTTCCCATTTCAAGGTATGGAGCAATATCACCTTTTTTTAATTTGTAAGTGGGGTTGAAATCAACAATATCACCCAACGTCCCTTCCTCCCAATCCTCCCCCACATCCTCCACAAACCACTCCCTAAACAGCGTTTTTGCCATAGCTTCAAGGGTTTTGTTCTGGCGGTGGAGCAAGTCTATTTTGTCATCCAGCGAACTTAGCACGGTGGCGATGGCTTTTTGTTCTGGGAGTGTGGGTAATAGAATAGGAATCTGATTTAATATTGATAAAGTCAGATACTTTGTTGCTGTCCCATGTGATATGTTCTCTAAATTTGATAACTGTGTCTTTAATGAATAAAACCAAAATTTGTAATTATTTTCCTTTATATCCTTTAAGGTGATTATGTAGGTACGTTGGTAAGCATTAAACTTGCCATTGTAATACTTTAATGAAAATACACCATTTGCATTATTGCCTGCAAGAATCAATGCTTCTACCTCAAAAGCAAAAGTATTAATTCTTAACGTTATCGGTGAGCAGGTGAAAAATGGATATTTTCCATTCATTTCTTCAGCGTTTGAGTTAAGCTTTCCTGTTGTATAATTCGCAATATCTCCTAACAGACATTCTCTCCACTCACTCATCCTAATCACCCCCATTATGTTGAGTAAAACCATCCAACTCGACTTCAATTTCTTTAATACATGGAATTTGTGCAACGCTCCGTTGCACAAATTGATTTTCTTGTACCATTAATTTCTACCTTCGCCAAATTCAGCAAATTATGTGCAGTTTTTTCTTTTAATTACCCTTAAAAATCGGCGTGGAACCGTCATATTAGGCTATCAACACAATATGATGACGCTCAATTTCGCGATGAAAACTCTCAGGCAATATCGCCCAGTCACGCGCTTCTACCAAAAAAGGAATAGTCGATTCCTGTAAAGCTTCTTTAAAGGCATAAAGTTTTCTGTTATCAATAGCGGTTAAATCTGGGCTCCGCAATACCAAGTCCAAATCGCTACCCTCATGGCTACGATCATTAATGCGACTGCCGTACACCCAGACTTCAATGCCCGGTAAATACTGCTGCAATAGTACCTCAAGTTGCTCCCGATGTTTGGAACGCAAATTCAGTTGGTTAATCATGGTTATTCGTCTCAATGATTTTAGTAAGTGCTTTGGCATCAGTAATAAAGCTGGGGAGTAATTTTAGTGTGCTTTCTGCAAAAGGTTCACCATAGTCGTGGGCAGTATTGTTGCGGTTATTGCGGTATTCAAACCAACGTTCACAAGTATCTATGTCAATGAGGGCATGTTTAGCAGCATGGCGAAAAATATTAATTTCAAACTCTTTCACACAGGCAGCGCGATAGATATTATAGGCTATCTCACCTGGTTCGATTTGTTGTAGCTGCACAAATGCGCCTTCCAATGTTTGAATACAAAGGTTTAGATAATCCACATTAATAGTCATTATATTGTTCCTTCAGACAATTGGATTTTATTGAGGTTTTTCACAATCGCTTTATTGAGTTTTTTTTCTTCTACTAACTGCCCTTCAAACTCCACTTTAAGCTTGCTAAACCGCTCATTAAAATCAAAATCATCGACAACCTCTTCCAAGCCGACATATCGCCCAGGAGTCAGTACATAATCCAGAGCCGCGACTTCTGCCACCGTTGCTGATTTACAAAAGCCTTTGACATCTTCATAATCACCCTCTGGATTGCGCCATTGGTGATAAGTATCGCTGATTTTCTGAATATCATCATCAGACAATTCACGGCTGCGGCGATTAATCAAATGCCCCAGATTGCGAGCATCAATAAACAAAATTTCATCAATGCGGTTAGTTGCCTTATTACGGCTTAAAAACCACAGTGATGCCGGTATCTGAGTATTAAGAAATAGCTTAGCGGGCAAATTGACGATACAATCCACCAGTCTTGCTTTTACTAAAGCTTTGCGAATGTCACCTTCACCGCTGGTTTTGCTCGTTAGCGCACCTTTTGCTAAGACAAACCCAGCTTGTCCTTTCGGGGATAGGTGATAAAGAAAGTGCTGTATCCACGCATAGTTAGCATTGCCCGTGGGCGGTTTTCCATATTTCCAACGACCATCACCACGTAATAGTTCACCGCTCCAGTCACTATCATTAAAGGGCGGATTGGCGATGACATAATCGGCTTTTAAGTCTTTATGGGCATCATTCAAAAAGGAGCCTTCGTTATTCCATTTTACCTGTGAACTATCAATGCCACGAATAGCGAGGTTCATTTTCGCCAGTCGCCATGTCGTTTGATTGCTTTCTTGCCCATAAATGGAAATGTCATTAATATTGCCCTGATGCGCTTCAATAAACTTTTCTGATTGTACAAATAGGCCGCCCGAGCCACAGCATGGATCAAACACTCGCCCTTTGTAGGGTTCCAGCATTTGCACTAATAATTGCACAATCGACTTAGGCGTGTAAAATTGCCCACCCTGTTTACCTTCAGCAAGGGCAAATTCGCCTAAAAAGTATTCATACACATGTCCCAATACATCGGCACTGCGAGCCTTGGCATCCCCAAAGGCAATATTACTGACCAAATCAATCAGGCTACCGAGATTACTTGGATCGAGATTGGCACGGGCAAAGACTTTAGGCAATACGCCTTTAAGCGATGGATTATCCTTTTCTATAGCATCCATTGCCTTATCGACATTTTTGCCAATTTCGGGCTGTTTTGCGCGGGATTGTAAATCAGACCAACGGGCATCAGCAGGTACAAAAAAGACATTTTCCGCCTTGTATTCGTCTCTATCTTGGGGATCAGCATCGACATAATCTCCTTTGCCTGATTGCAATTTTGCGTGCAATTCTTCAAAGGCATCAGAAATATATTTGATGAAAATCAAACCGAGTACAATATGTTTATATTCTGCTGCGTCGATGTTTTTTCTCAGTTTATCGGCTGCTGACCAGAGTTGCTTTTCGATTGGCTCGTTACTACTGCTTTTTTTTGCCATATTGTTTAAAAACCTTTAGAAATTGTGATATTTTTCTAATTTTATAATCCCCCCAAGGCATCATCCTTTTTTGTGGCCATGTAATATACAAAAAGCGTTTTGCACGGGTAAAAGCAACATACAAATTGTTTTTTTCTTGTGTCATCTCAATACCCCCGTTTCGCACCGCTCGATAATCAGGAAAAGTCTCATCATCCATACCTATAATAAAAACAATATCAAATTCCTGAGCTTTCATAGTGTGTACTGTACTTAATGTTATGCCACTAGGTGATGCTAATGGATGGGTTTGCCCCCGAGCCATGGAATTTTTAAAGTGATGCAATGATTTCTTATCAGTTTTTTTAGCGTAGTTATGCCAGTGCTTGAGTAACTCATTAATATCATTAAATATAATCTGTTTTTCGTTTTCATCTTCAATAGTTAGACTATCTCTGAAACTTTCCAATTCTGGCTTGATGTTACTTCCGTCATCATTTAATCCTGCAACCAATGTGATTAGCTTTTTATTTAATTTAATCTTGTTGTCGGTTGCCTCTATCTTTAAACGCTGTAACAATCGGTTCTTATGCAAACTGTCTTGAGGGTTCAGCTTTACTCTTAATGCAAGGTCAAAAATTTTCATTAAATCAGATTCAAACTGAATAGCGCCCGGCATAATTTTGTAATAAAAAGGCAGTTGGTTTTCGATTAATTGTGCCTCTAAGGCATTAAAGACATATTTATTTCTAGCCAGCACAGCTATTTTTTCATAAGTAATGTCGCCTTCAATATCACTATGATGCTTTAAAGCAATTAATTCTTTTATCTTGTCAACAACCCATTGTGCTTCATCGTTTTCATCTGTTAAGCCCGGTTGTTCAAAAATACCCTCTTTAACGGTTCCTGCAATATTTTCTGCATCCGGGAATACTGTTTTTACGGCGGATAATATGGCTTTTGAAAAACGATAATTTTCCTTTAGCTCAACAATCACCGGATTAAAATCACGGACAAAATGTTGATCCAGATAATCTGGAGAAGAACCATTAAAATGGAAAACAGATTGATTTGGATCGCCCACCATCATAATATTAGTAAATTCACCATTAGCGAGAGCAACTAAAAATTGATATTGAGCATTATTCAAGTCTTGTGCTTCATCTATACAAATAGCGAAAAAACTCCGGCGATACAAAGCTGCTAAATTTGGATAATTAACCAGTAATTTATAAGCAAAATACAGTAAATCATCAAAATCTATGGCATTTTGGGCATGTAAAATATCCTGATAATTATGATACATCAAAATTACATCTTCATCAAGATGCTTTTCAAGTTCAGAGTCTGGGATTAACTTCCGTTTTACTAGTGAAATAAAAGTTGAAACTTTATCGCAAAGTTCTCTTTGCTCTTTTTTATCTAGTTTTTTATATTCAGCAGCGTAAAGGGTTTGCTTAATCGCCGGTTCAATCAATTCCAGCCTATCGGTTTCGTCCTTAAAAATAGGTGTAATTTTGGTAATACCAATCAAGTGACCATGATTTTTCAGCATGGAACGGCAGAAACTTTGAAAAGTTTCTACCAACACACGTTGGTCAATTTCCGGTATATCACTTAATCGTTCCTTGATTTCTTTACCAGCTTGGTTAGTAAAGGTGAGAGCAAGTATTCTTTTCTTGGTTTTACTGAGTAAATATCGTATTCTTTCCGTTAAAACCCGTGTTTTACCACTGCCAGCACTGGCTTTGACATAGATTGCACAGTTTTCAGCAAAGACAATTTTTTCTTGAATTTCTGATAATTTAATCTGAGTTGTCATGTTTTTTCTCCGGTCAAAATAGTAGTTATCTTACGGAACAGTTCGATCACTTTGGAAGGTAAATCTTTATCACTGCGGATAATCTGTTCTGCTATGGCAGGACCATATTGAGTTTTGCTACCGGTGAGAGTTTTATATAACTGGTTGTCATCATAATTTCTGAGTTCTTGTACCTTAGCTTGTTTATGTTGTTCATTATGATAAACACCTTGATCAATTATCGCTTGTTTAATTTCATCAGTAAAGCCATCACTAATAAGCTGTTGTTCAAAATCATTATTTGCATCAAGGAAAACCATACACTCACTATCTCTCTTGATAGAACCACAATTAGCAAACTGAGACTGGACTCTTGCTTTTACATCATTTTCCGCATCGCTGAAAATGAGCCATGGGATTTTTAATGCCTCAGCAAAGTGTAAAAATGGCAGATAATTTCCATACCCACCCACACCAACAAAATCTAACCCCATTTCAACCGGTGTTTGATTAAAATACTTTTGTGCCAAAATTGGCAGTGCCTGTTCTTCAGTTTCACCCTCAAAAAAGACAATCACCTTAGAGAAAAATATCTCTCCTCTGGTATTAATGACTTGCCGATTTATTTTTCTTATTTCTTCGTCAGTTAAGCGATCAACCTCTATACTGCCACAAGTAACGATGTCATCTTTGTAAAAATTGCGTATCTGCCCTAACTTAGCCGTTGCGGCGATATAGGGAGAATGAGTGGAAATGATTTTTTGTCCAGCAATGGCATCCATCTGTCCATAAAGTTTTTTCTGGGCATTAGGATGTAAATGGGCTTCTGGTTCTTCAATGGCGAGGATCGGAAAAAACACAGATTGATCTTTTTGGGCATTGATCGATAGTAAAGAAATAAAGGACTTTAGTGTCAACAGAGAAGACCAGCTTCTGGTACCCATGCCGTGGTATTCCATAGAAAAACTGTCTTGGCTGTCAGTATAATAGATCGATAAACCTTTGTTTAAATCGCGAATCTTTTTTGTAAAAGGCGTGATTTCTATCCCTTCGCTATGAGTATCCATTGCAGTATCCAGCTCTTTTAAGCCGGTCTTGATGTTGGATAAAATTTTGCTACTACTAACCACGGTTTCATTCAGAGATTTAATCTGTGCTTCAATGGTTTCTATTGTATCTGCGGAATATTCGATTTTGGACAACATTTTGCCAAGATAAGAGCTTCTTAATTTTATATCATCCAGAATATCCCGTTGGGCATTCATATAAAAAAACTGGATTTCATCAAAATCAAAACCTATCGGTTCGCCGTTATCAACATCAAACCACTCAATATTATCCGGTTTTAATAAAGGCCAACTTTCCAGAATAAATTGCTGGGTTTTATAGTTGTTTTTTACTGCATCAAAAGTAATAATGGTTCTAAGCGGGACAAAGGCATTATTACCCATATCATCTATTCGAGTTCTATCTACGGTGAACTGATCTTCCCAGTCTTCTGAAAAATTTTCACACCGTTTGCCATCATCATCGACTGGAATAATCAACAAATCAATGATTATTTGATCAGATACCTGACTTCCTTGAATAAAAAAATCATCCTGTGAGAGAAATTGACGGTTGCCCAATGCTAATTGTAAAGCTTTAAGAAAAGACGTTTTTCCGCTATTATTCATGCCCGTCAATATTGTGGTTTGCTCAAGTTCCACTTCAATATTTTTAAGGCATCGAAATCCCGCAATACGAACGGTTTTGATTAATATACTCATACTGTTGTTGTCTCCTTGTCATATTTCGTTGATGATGGGTTCACCATTGGCGTTCATCAGACGATCATTACGGTGCAATCCTATTGCTCTTTTGTTAAGAGCATTAGACTTGTCCCTTTTTATTAATCAGGTGGATACGCTATCGCTTAATCCACCCTACATGTACTTTCCCCAAATTTTCCAATATCCGCTGATTCAGCTCCGCCTAAAACCACGCTGTAGTATTTTGACGGGTGAGTCAGTCGTCGCGCAGGCTAATAATCTGTGTCGATTGAGCAATTTTTGCAAATGCGCTTTATGCTGTTCAAAGCGATTATGATATTTTATGATTTTTTCTTGTGCTGCTGTATTCACTGTGAGTTCTGATTGTCCATCGCTCAGGCGATAACGCCCCCAAGGGGGTAATTGGCTTTCTAAAGGGTCATAAATAAATAACATGACCATATCATTGTGTTTAGCGATTTGTTTCAGGTGTGATTCTGCCTGCTCATTGAGGTGTCGAAAGTCACTGATCAAAAAAATTAAGCTGCCGGGGCGTACTATACGACGCAATCGTGCGAGGGCTTGTTGTCCAGCTTCTTGATTTGTCGGATTTATCGCTGTTCGGTTAGTTTGCATGTTAACTAATTGTTTAATTAGTTGGAGAGTTTGAGCCTTGCCACGTTGGGGCTTTAATTCGTGATGAGTTGAGTCGGAAAAGATCAATCCACCAACGCGATCATTGTGATGATGGGCACTCCAAGCTAATAGGCTCGCACAGCGGGCGGCTAGGACGGATTTAAATACGCCTTGGGTGGCAAAAAACATGGGCGCACGATAGTCAATCCATAAAAATACTGCCCGTTCTCGCTCTTCCTGAAATAATTTTGTATGCACTTTTCCTCGCCGAGCGGTGACGCGCCAGTCTATATGACGCATGTCATCGCCCGGTTGATAAAGGCGCGTTTCGTCAAATTCCATGCCTCGCCCCTTAAATGGGGATAAATATTGTCCACTTTGTTGAGTGGCATTGGCTGGCAAAAGGGTTAGGGCATTCTGGCTCAAGCGAATGAGTGCTGGTACGGTAACACGTATTCGTTCTTCATTGGCGTGAGCTTTGTTGGTTTTTAGTAGCATAATGGATTACAATAAAGTTTGCTGAAGTAAGCTCCTAAGGTCAGGACATGCTTAATTGGCCCTCTGCTTTGGAGATATGATACCAAAAAAGGAAAACGCTTGCTTGCTTAAGTTTAGGCTAAAAATTTTTTTTCTGAAAAGCTATAGGAAAATAATCATGTCTACTGCATATCTTTCCCACCCTTTATGTCTGCTTCACGATCCAGGCAGGCCTGAAATCCGCGACAGAATTACCGCTGTAGAGTCTCGGTTGCATAAAAGTGGTTTGATGGACTTTCTTCGTAGCTATCAGGCACCCGAAGCCACCGTAGAACAATTGAGTAGAGTACATAAGTCCTCACTTATTAAATGGATAGCTATTCAGAGAAGTCATACCAAAATCCTCTCTAAAGAGGAACAGAATCGCGCTATTTATACCGCGAAGGCCGCTATCGTGGCGGCAGGTGCTTTAGTTTATGCCACTGATCTCGTTATGTCTGGCAAACATAAAACCGCTTTTTGTAACGTCCGTCCACCAGGACACCACGCTACCAGTACGCAAGACCAAGGATTTTGCTATTTTAATAATGTCGCTGTGGGCGCGGCTCACGCTCTTGATGCCCACTCTCTTGATAAAGTCGCCATCGTTGATTTTGATGTTCATCATGGGAATGGCACAGAGGAAATTTTCGAGAATGATCCAAGAGTTCTATTCTGCTCGACTTTCCAGCATCCTTATTATCCCGGTTGCGGACATGAGACGGTTAGCTCACATATCGTCAATGTGCCTCTGCCATCTGGCACCACGGGTCAACAATTTCGTGATGCTGTCATGTCAAAATGGATTCCTGCTATACATGATTTCCAACCAAAGTTCATCTTTATCTCTGCGGGGTTCGATTCTCATAAGAAAGATAGTATGGGTGGCTTTCTACTTGAAGAAAGTGACTATGAGTGGGTAACATCCGAAATTTGTACTCTGGCAAATCTCTATTGTGAGGGGAGAGTCGTTTCCACCCTTGAAGGCGGGTACAATTTGGACTCTCTTGCTGCTAGCGTCGAGGCACATGTCCGTATGTTAATGGGAGAGGAGCCACGAATTTTTACTCCCATCTGATATTCGGCTAGGTCTTCAATACTTTTGTCTTCGTATTCAGTCGGTTGAGACTCATTGAGATCAATCAACTCACCCTCGCGCAAAGATTGGATGATAAAAACAAACCGGCTCGTCCAAAATAAATTTTGGACTCCAGAGCGTTAGGAGTCCAAGATTTATCTTGGACGTAGGGACTATCTGTATTCGTTCTTTGTTGGTTTTTAGTAGCATAATGGATTATGGGACAGCAATACCTGTAATAAGGGCATTAATAAATTTATCAGGCGTAATGCCATCCGCTTCGGCTTCATAATTGAGTATGATGCGGTGGCGTAAGACGTCATAAGCGATTGCTTGTATATTTTCTGGACCAACATAGTCTTGTCCATGCAACCAAGCGTGGGCACGGGCGCAACGATCTAAGCCTATCGTGGCACGAGGGCTGGCGCCGTATTGTATCCATTTGGCCAATTCTTCGTCATAAGGACGCCGTGTTGCTAATACCAATTGCAATAAATATTCTTCGACGTTATCCCCCATATAAAGTTCAAGAATTTCCTGACGGGCTTGAAATAAAGTTTCTTGAGTGAGTAGCTCGCTCGCCACTAATGTCTGTTCACGGGCTTCTCGACGCACTAAGTGCAAAATCTCTTTTTCATGCGCTGGCTCAGGATAGTCAATATTGACGTGCATTAAAAAACGATCAAGTTGTGCCTCGGGGAGCGGATAGGTCCCTTCCTGTTCAATCGGATTTTGTGTTGCCATGACTAAAAACAATTTTGGCAATTGATAAGTTTTGCTGCCGACAGTAATTTGTCGTTCTCCCATCGCTTCCAATAAGGCGGCTTGTACTTTTGCGGGTGATCGATTAATTTCATCGGCCAATATCAGGTTATGAAATAGTGGTCCTTGTTGAAATTTAAATGTACCTTCTTGTGGTCTGTATATTTCTGTCCCGGTTAAATCAGCGGGCAATAAGTCGGGCGTAAACTGAATCCGGTGAAAATCTCCTTCAACGCCTTCGCTCAGGACTTTTATGGCACGAGTCTTTGCCAGTCCGGGTGCGCCTTCTACGAGCAAATGTCCATCCGCGAGTAGGGCTATTAGTAGTCGTTCTACTAGCGTATTTTGTCCAATGATTTCTTCATTGATATAGGTTTTCAGTTGTTGTACAGCAATTTGAGTTGACATAATGAGATATTTTTGTTGTTTGTTTTGAAAATGTCTTATAATCTAACACATGACTAAAAAAATATTAGCTATTTTATTACTATTTTCACTTGCCCTACATTTATACCTTGCCAACATCAAACAAGCGATCCCTCCACAAAAAGGGGAACAAATCAATCCACCCAGCCATTGGAATGAAGACAATCCTAGCCGTTTTCGGGTTTCTACCTATAACATTCGCCGTGGTAAAGGTGACGATGGCATACGTGATATACGGCGTACTGCCACAAATTTGTTTAATGCCGACATTATTGCTTTAAATGAACTGGCAGGTGCTTGGGATGGCTCTAATCAAGCGCAACAATTAGGGAATATTTTGGATATGGGCTGGCTGTTTGCCCCGACGCAACGCCGCTGGTATCGTGACTACTACGGCAATGGTTTTCTCAGCCGCTTTTTTGTGAAAACGTGGACTATAAGACCATTACTCTACGCCGGCAGACACCGCAATCTCGTCACAACACAATTGCAAATCAACGATCATTCTGTTTATATTTTAACAACTCACTTAGATATAGGTGGCGTTCAAGAAGATCAGTTGAGTTATGTGATTGATCAATTTCGGCACTATAAGTCGGCTATTTTAATGGGCGACTTAAATACAAATTCGGATAATCTCCAATTGAGACAATTATTCGATTCTGGCGATGCCAAAGATGCCATAAATCTAGCCTTGGGTGAATCTGCCCCAAAAAAGCGCAAAGATTGGATTATAACCCGTGGCTTTAAGGTGATCGAAGGTGGTTTTATGGAAAGAGGCATTTCTGATCATCCTTGTTTTTGGGTTGAACTTGAAAGATTATGAATAATAGATGGCAACATTACGTCCAAGAAACCGGCACGACGGCGAAAATATGGCTTTTCGCTGTCCTCTATTTGGGGCTTTTTAGAATAGCCCTGATTTTGTTCTACTATAATAAAATCGGTAGCGATGCTGGTTTTGCCGATTTTATGGGCACTGTGCTGCATGGATTTCGATTTGATTCTGCGGTTGCTGGGCAATTTCTTATCATCCCATTTTTTGCCAATGCCATTTTTACGCCATTTAAATTCTATAAAACGGTTATTTATACGAGACAATTTTTTGCGTATCTGTTTGTTGTGATTTCTACCCTGTTATTTGTCGCGACGATTGCCTATTTCAAAGAATACAATGATCAATTTAACTATTTTATGTTTGAGGCGCTTTATGATGACAAAGGTGCCATTTTTGAAACTATCTGGATAGATTTCCATCCTATCATTAACGCGATTGCCTTATTATTTTTAATTACTGTCTGTAGTTATCTGTTGCACATCTTGTTAAAAAGCCACTATACGGGCATCACTCGTTATTTGGGAAATATCGAAAATCTGTGGATGAAGGGCGGTATTGTTGTTTTGATTGTGATCCTGTTCGCGGGCGCCGCTAGAGGCTCTTTTAAAAGCAGACCGGCTATGCGTAAATGGGCAGATATTACGACGGATTCGTTTTTGAATAAAACGATTATTAATCCATATCGTTCTATTTATTATGCCGTAAAGGATTACAAAGAAATAACGTCTATAAAACATGGCTTAAACGTTTATCTGACAGAAAATTCAAGCATTGTTGAAGCGGCAGAGCGTTATTTTGGCAAGGGCGATTTGCGCGATTTGCATAGTTATTTAAAAAAGACTTCGCAGGGTGCGATGATTGAAATGCCCGATCATATTTTTCTGGTGGTGATGGAAAGCTACGATTCTTGGCCATTACAGGAAAAATACGAGTCGCTTGGGGTGACTAATCAGGTGAAAAACCTTGCCCACAAGGGTATCTATTTTAAGAATTTTCTGCCCTCTGGGACACTTACCTTAAATTCTGTGGGCGCCATCACAACGGGGGTACCCTACGTCGGCGTTAATATAAATCGTATAGGCGATAGCGGGCGTGCGCCCTTTATTTCCTCGTTGCCGGAAACGTTTAAACGCTTAGGATATAGCATCAACTTTTATTACAGCGGATTTTTATCTTGGCAAAACATCGGCAATTTTATGAAAGGGCAAGGCGTTGAAAAAGTTTACGGGGCACCTCATGCCAAAACTCAGCTAAAGCTTGGCGTATGGGGAGTCGATGATGAGGATTTGTTTAATCTGGTTTTAAAAAACACGAAAGCGGGAGAAAAAACTTTTAATATCATTTTGACGACAAGCTATCATGGTCCGTTTACCATTGACGTTGTTGGAAAAGGTTTTCCGCTGAAAGCAATACCTAAAGAGATAGAATCCTATTATGATGGCTCTATCGATCTCAATATTTTGGGACATTTATGGTATTCAGATAAGGCGGTAGGTGATTTTGTGGCAGAGGCGGAAAAGCGTTTACCGGGTAGCTTGTTCGCGCTAACGGGTGATCATTATGGACGGCGTTTTCTCAATGGAACGCCAAGTTTGTATGAACATTCATCGGTGCCTTTTATTCTTTATGGAGCCGGAAAGTCGGCGCCCAAGGAGACGCCGGGTAGCCATATTGATATTATGCCGACATTGGTTGAACTTGTTGCGCCTGCTGATTTTGTTTATTATAGTTTTGGACAATCGCTGTTTACTGACAAGGCGGTTGGTTTTGGACGTAATACGGCAATTAGCAAACAATTTGTCGCGGCATTTCATCCGCAAAATCAAGCCGGTGAGTTGCCCAAGGAAATTGAGTCGCTTAATTTATTAAAGGCAAAACATGATGATTTGCACGCACTGGGCTGGTGGATAACTATGAAAGGAAATTTGCTGGTTGGGGATTTTCAATAACTACACGGATTGTATTTAATAATGGATAAGTCAAAACAAAAACAACTACAGGGATTAGTTTTTAGAAGGGATAAGTCAAAACCGATAACAACTACACGGATTGTATTTAATAATGGATAAGTCAAAACCGACTACAACTACACGGATTGTATTTAATAATGGATCAGTCAAAACCGACTACAACTACACGGATTGTATTTAATAATGGATCAGTCAAAACAAAAAACAACTACAGGGATTTCTTTTTAGAAGGGATAAGTCAAAACCGACTACAACTACACGGATTGTATTTAATAATGGATCAGTCAAAACAAAAAAAAAATAAAAGAGAAAGGTAAAAATCAATGGGAACATCGGTTTTGACTTATCCCTTCTAAAAAGTAATCCCTGTAGTTATTGTTTTTGGTTTTGACTTATCCCTTCTAAAAAGTAATCCCTGTAGTTATTGTTTTTGGTTTTGACAAATCACTTCTAAAAAGTAATCCCTGTAGTTATTGTTTTGTGTTTTGACTTATCCCTTATTAAATACAATCCGTGTAGTTATTGTTTTGTGTTTTGACTTATCCCTTATTAAATACAATCCTTGTAGTTATCGTTTTGTGTAGTTATAATTTTTTATGATTTATATCACAACAACCCTATTCAAATAAATAAAAAAAGAAGAAATGGAACTACTTGAATCTTTTGAAAACGACGAATTTAGAGGAACAAGAACTCCAAGCCTACGCCAGAAATACACTCAAACCGGTTCAAATTCATTACACCAATATGTTGCCGAAAAATTAGTGAGGCAAGCTTGACACTGAGTACATCAGGAACGACAACAAATTGCGTTCATCACAAAAATCACAATTCAGGTGAAATTCACAAAGGAGACTCATGAAAACCACTCAATTAATATTAAAATGTTATGCAAGGTATGAGGAAGGGCAATGGATCGCTTTTTGCCTTGATTTTGATTTAGCCGCTCAAGCTTCTACCTTTGAAGAAGCCAAGACAAAGCTTGAAAACATGATTAAAGAATATGTTTTTGATGCGCTCGTTGGAGAAGATAGGGAATATGCTGAACAATTACTTACTCGCAAAGCCCCTTTGCTTGAATGGCTTAAGTATTATTTTTATGTTGTTATACACGCCAAAGTGGGGTTATATCGTCTCTTCAAGGAACCGTTACCTTTAACACCTTATAATCAGGCTAGAATATGAGTGCCCACTACCCACCACTCACCTGTGAACAAGTCAAAAAAAAATTTTCTCGTTCCCACGCTCTGCGTGGGAATGCCTTCAAGGACGCTCCGCGTCCGGCAAGTGCCAAATCATCCTCCCAACTTTCCCATGTTGTCATTCTTGTTGCAGGACGCGGAGCGTCCAAGCAGGCATTCCCACGCAGAGCGTGGGAACGAGAAAAAAAGTTTTTTAACATTTTTCAGTTGTTTCGGGAATGGAGCGGAGCGGATTTCCCGCAACGAAGATCGCTACGCTAAACGCCGTCGAGAGTAATACAATCCGTGTAGTTATTGTTTTTGTTTAGACTTATCCCTTATTAAATACAATCCTTGTAGTTATCGTTTTGTGTAGTTATAATCTTTTATGATTCATATCACAACAACCCAATTAAATAAAAAAATGTTATCACCCCAACCACTCCTACAAGGCTTAGGCACATTACTAGACAACCCGGCAGTCGCCGAATTTGCCAAACACGCCGGCAAAAAAGCCGTCTCAGTGCTCCGAGCCCATTTTACCTTTACCAGCCACGAAATCACCAAAGCTTATCAAGACAACTTTGGCAAAACCCTTGAAGCGATTCGCAATGAACTGGCGGGTAAACCATCCCTATTTTCATCTAAACTCCGCCACGATTTTTCGGCTCAATTTTCGGCACAAATTCGCAGCGGCGACGTTGATAGCGAAGCTTTGAACCCCTTTGTTAAACAAAAAGCCAAATTGTTTCAAATAGATAATCTCAGCGACACCGATTTAGCCAGCTTAATCAACGCCCAAAGCACAGTCGCGCTCACCGAACTATTGTTGGAACAAATGCAACTCATTACGCCGCTTTCTGACAAATTGAGTGCTTTTTTGCGCCAAGATGATTTATTAGGGCAAGCCATGTTGTTTTTCTTGCGAGAACAGTTTCGCACCGATGAGCGCTTTGAAAAAACGCAGATGGCTTTGCAGCAAGAGGCGATTTTATTTAATCAACAACGCATGTTTGCCTTAATGGAAAAATTGCACCTGTCTTCACAGGTGAAAGCCAGCGATGAGTTCACGCGACATGATACGGAAACTCAGCACCTGATTCAAAAATCCGTTTTCAATTTAAAACACTTATCCAGTAAGACACCCGAATACACGCAATTGACGCTGATGGTGGGCAGTGCCATTTCCTCCACTGGCGATTTGGCGCAATCAGAGGCGTTATTTTCACAAGTGATTGATAATACGCCGCATGATGACGAAAAAAAAGCAAAGGCTTATTTCAATCGTTTTCAGGTTCGCTTACGCGGCAATACTTTCGACACCGCCTTAGTCGATTTACAAGCAGCGATTGATTTGAATCCATACGACTATGCCTTGCATGATGTCAAAACCTATCCAATGTTAGAATTATTAGGTGCAGGTGGAATGGGATGCGTGTTTTTATGCCAAAATAATGATCCCTTGACAGCTCAAGAACATCAAAAAGTCGTCGTCAAATGCTTTTGGGAAACGCTCAAGGGTGCGCCGAAACCCTTAGCGGTGGCTTATGCCAATGTGCATGACCAAAAACGAGCTTATTTTGTCACCGAATACTTTGAGGGCACAATAGATGGTGAGCAGTGGCTGAAAAAATACGGGATAGATGACGACAAAATCAAAAAAATGGATTTAAAAACCGGCTGGCAAGTGGCTTTAAGCCTAGCTCAAGGTTTGCAAGTGGCGCATGATAAAGGCATTTTTCACTTAGACTTAAAACCCGCCAATGTTTTGCTGACAGATAGCCCCGCTGCCGTGCCGCTGAAAATCATTGATTTTGGCTTAGCTAAAATAGCACCGACTTTACAGCAAGAGGCATTGACACGACAAAATCAGTTGGGATTAAGCCAATTTGGTCAAGCGGTGATGGGCACTTTACATTATGCGCCGCCTGAGCAACAAGGTGAGACGCAATATGGAGAGCCGAAAGCCTACAGCGATGTATTTGCTTTTGGGGCAACGATGTATCGTTTTTGGACGGGTTTGAGTCCGCGCCGTTTTTCGGAAAGAAAGTTGCCAAATGTACCCGCTTTGCGTGAGTTATTATTTGATTGTGTTGAGGAAAATCCTAATCATCGGCCTGATTCGGCTGGGGAAGTGTTGGAGCGTTTTAAAAGTATTGTAGAGACTCAACAAAAAGCAAGAGAAGATGAAAAGGCTTGGCAAAATGCGCGTGGGCAAGATACTAAATCCGCTTATGAAACGTATTTGAAGGGTAATACCCTGAAAAAATATGCCGTTGCCGCCAAAAATCGGCTGAAAGCGATAGAGACAGAAGATTTTACCCCAGTGGAGGATGATGAGTTCATTGTCACTGAAGACAGTACGCCAGTCAATGATGAGGTAGAAGAGACCAAACGTTGGTTAGATGAGCGGGCTTGGGGAAAAGCCTGTGAACAAAATACGCTATCTGCCTATCAAGGGTATTTAGAGGGTAATACGCTCAAAAGACATGCCGTCGAGGCAAAAAAGCGGATAAAGGCGTTAGAAATGGCAGCCGCTAAAAAGGCCGATGAGATTGCTTGGAAAAATGCCTATCAACAAAATACTGAGTCTGCCTATCAAGCGTATTTACAGGGCAATACGCTCAAAAAACATGCCTCAAATGCTCAACAAATCTTAGAAGAATGCCGAGATGAGACAGCTTGGCAAAAGGCTTGTCAAGAGGATACAGAGGCTGCCTATCAAGCGTATTTAGACGGTGAGACGGTCAAGAAATATGCACAAAAGGCTAGACAGCAAATCAAAGCTAAACAACAACAAATCAAAGCTAAACAACAACAAATCAAAGCCATCAAAAAACGGGAAGCGGATGAGAAAGCGTGGCAAAAGGCACGTCAACAAGATACTGATGTGGCTTACCAAGCGTATTTAGAGGGTAAGACGCTGAAAAAATATGCACAAGAGGCGAAAAAACAGCGACGGCGGTTTTTGTCTCTTTCCCTCTTCAATCCACTCGATCATCTACGCTTGTTGTGGTGGACTTTGGTTATGCCTCAGCAATTGATAGCCCATAGGGAAATCTGTGGTGACAAGGAGCAAAAGCGTGTAGGCAAGTGGCTGGTTAGTACCTTAATCTGGTTGCCTTTGTTGATGCCTATCTTGGGATTAGGTTTAGGACTGTTGCCCCACTCAAGCAAGGCATTGTCAGTAGATACTTACTTGCTATTGAGTGCTGGAGTGTTTGTGTGTTGGCTATTAATAGGATGGCTAGGAAATATTTATATTGATGAAAATGATTGGGATCGCGACGTGATTCTAGTCGGGATTCTAGTCGTGACGGTCGGCGTGGCGGTCGGCGTTAATATCGGCGTGGAGCTAGGTGTGGCTGGCAGCCTGGCTTGCTACGTGGCTTGGTGCGTGGCGCTCCTAGTGGCTGGCAGCTTGGTTTGCGGAGTGGTTTGCTGCGTGGAGCTAGGCGTGGCTGGCGTGATTATGCTCGTCGGAGTGATGGTCGCCGTGGTTGTAGGCATAACGGGCGTAGTGCTTGGCGTAATGGCTGGATTCCTAGCGGGAATGGTGGCGTTCGGAGTGATGTTCGTCGTGGAGGTAGGCATGACGTTCGTCGTGGAAAAAAGTTTAAATACAGGCACTCCCTCTTGGATTGCCCGCCTCGCTTTCCTACTACTGATTGCTGCCCACCTATTTTTGATTTTGTACTCCTTTTTGGGCGGCTGGCGGCTGTTTGCCTAATTTAGTACAACGGATTAGGGGATAGGATTTTTTGAAGGAATATTTTGGGGTTATAATTTCAATCCGTTTATTCCGCAAATCCTTTGTACTAAATAAATGGATGGTATGGGAATTGGAGCTAAGGCGATTTAAAAAACACTGAGTACAGCGAATGGATAACAACGAATAAATCTATGAGCCTTTTGGATTGTACTCACAGATTATCACATCAATCTTGTTATAGAGATTGAATCTACTCTTCTGATCCAGAACTTTTGGAGCGAATAAAATGGAAACAACTATTTCTGTTAATCCGGTTAATCAACTATTACCGACACTACAAGCCTTACAACGTGCTGATAAATGGCGTATTGTGCAAATTTTAATCTTGCAACTGGCACAAGAAGAAGGCATAGAACAACCGCAAAATAAATCTCCTGTTTGGACACCCTATAATGCATTTAATGCGGCTGATACTTTGTTAAATATGCTGGCTGAAGACAAACAACAGGAAACCCAACATGTCTGAAGTCGAACGATTTGCATTTCCCCAAACTGATAATCAATTAGGCATGGCAAGCAGTTTACCTTATTTGCCCCTCACTTTGAATTATCAAAATCGTGAATTGACAGTTTCTGGCTTGTTAGATACCGGAGCTACCATCAATGTGATGCCTTATCAAATCGGTTTGCAACTGGGTGCATTGTGGGAGCAACAAACTACACCAGTGCAATTAACCGGAAATTTAGCTAATTTACCTGCTTATGGGTTCCGCAACTGTGGCGCGATTTCCACCAGTACGTTTAGCTTTTCTCGTTCCCACGCGAGGCAAAGGAATGCCTTCAAGGACGCTCCGCGTCCGGCAAGTCCCAATCATCCTCCCAACTTTCCCATGTTGTCATTCTCGTTGCAGGACGCGGAGCGTCCAAGCAGGCATTCCCACGCAGAGCGTGGGAACGAGAAATACAATCCGTGTAGTTATCGTTTTTTGTTTTGACTTATCCTTTATTAAATACAATCCGTGTAGTTATCGTTTTTGATTTTGACGGAGCCTGTTAGAAACCGGCTCCATAAATAACGACAACCAATTTTATTTAATAAAGTATATGTAGGGTGGATATCGCTCTAGCGTATCCACCGATATTTATTACAATTAAAAATGGACAAGTCTATTATACCTAAATAATTAGCATAACCATCTTCGTATCACTCTGCCAGCACTTTTCGTCCAAAGCTAAAGCTTTGGACTCCAACAACAATATCGTTTAAGTTTCCAAGAGCCATTTCCATAAAGGTTTAATTTTTATGGTTTGTCCATCAATTTTCAACGATTCTTCCTCATCTTGAGTAATCATAATTTAATCCCTTGTGGTTGCCCTTAACGGCGATGGCATTGACTCACCATTGCGACAAAAACTTTATAGGTTGACATAATTTTCAAGCTCAGATAATATTCACAATCCTGATCACTGAACATGATAACTGATAACTGATAACAAACCATGCACATGATACGCTATTTCATTTGAATTGGGGATAAGCTTAAGAAGGTAAAAAAAGATGACCCTTGAAGAGTTAAAGAAATTATTGCAATCATCCGAAAATGAACATATTGAATATAAAGAAGCCAACAAAAAATATGATCTGAAAAAGCTAATGAAATATTGCGTTGCATTTGCCAATGAAGAGGGAGGGAGATTGGTTTTGGGGGTAAATGACCAACGACAAATTTTTAAGAAAATGGATTTTATAGCATTACCAACCTTGGTGCGATTTTATTTGCAAAAAACTTAAATCATTTTGAATCCCTTGCTCGTAAGGCGGTGCGTATAATTGTCTATGATGGTAATAGTAAAATCTATACAAAACGAGATATCACCGGCGTTAAGGGATATGCAGTGGCTTTTAAGTTCCTGATTCAATACATTATGGGTCAAATTCAAACTCATGAAGTGATTGAAAAGGCAAAGCCAATTATTACGGTTGTGAGTTTTATTGACGAGTACCAGTCGCGCAATGAAAAATTAGCCGATTTAATGCGTCGATTGCATATCTGCGAGGAAAAGGGCAGTGGTATTGATAAAGCCCTGATTGAAATTGAAGCGAATAAACTGCCAGCATTGGATATTCGCGAGGGAGAAACCCGAACGACTGTCAGTATGCAAGCTCGAAAATCTTTTAGCGATATGAATAAATCAGAAAAAATCCAAGCTTGTTATCAACATTGCTGCTTGAAATATGTGATGAGTGAAATGATGATTAACCAATCTTTTCGTGAACGCTTGGGGATTTCAGATGCTAAAACCGATAAAGAAGCTGTTAGCAGAACTATTGCGGCAACACTTGAACAAAATATAATCAGATTGAATGATCCTGAAAATAGTTCGAGAAGATATGCAAAATATGTGCCTCATTGGTCTTAATTCTTATTTGTATGCAAAATTCTTATTTGTATGCAAATGGTATTTTAGATAAAAATAGGCTGTCTAATTTTCAACAGATTATATTATTCAAATAGTTAAAAACATTTCTTTATTCTCAAGCAAAAGGAAATTTAATTTCAAGGATTATCTGTGATGAAAACCATCTACAAACTAAACAAAAAACATGGATTTTCCAGCAATGTAGGTAAAATACGGCTTATGAGGTCTGTTTGATAAATGAAAAAAATAAATGCCCTATTATTTAATCAAGGTGGCAAATGTTTTTACTGTAATGCGGTCTTAGATATTAGTGAAGCTAGTATCGATCACGTCATACCACGCGCCAAAGGTGGCACAGACGATGTATATAATTTAGTCGTCTGTTGTAAATATGCCAATCATGCCTTTGCAGATTATTCACCGAAACATAAAATGACGGTGATTAAACAATTGTGCTGTTTTTCATCGGGCTGTCAAAAAATATTTCCCAGAGAAGAAGAAATAATCAAGCCGCCGACGGAAAACGCTCAAGTGGCTGAACTTGAGAAACAGGTACAGAGTACCAAGACTCAATTGGCAGAACTTGAGACAAAAATGCAGAGTAGCAAGACTCAATCTGATATTTCACTCGCGTATCGATTACTGTGTCAAGCCGTGAAATCATTAGAAGACAGTGGTGAAGAAGCCACGAATAGTACTGTCAAGAAAAAAATGTTGGCTTTGAATCCGTTATTCAATGAAACGGATTATGGATTTAAGCAATTTAATAAATTCTTGCTTCAAGCCCTGCACGAGGAAATTGTGACGCTTCGACATCATAAAACCAATGGTAATTACATTGTTTCTTGTGTCAAAGGGTGAAAACATCCAAGATAAATCTTGGACTCCTACTCAAAAAAAACCATGCCACCTTTGTTAAGGAGGAAAAAATATATGACATTGACTATAAATCATCCTGATGCAATTCTCTTGGTTCAAGAGCGCTATACGGGTGAAACTTTAACACAAGCGGTGTTAAATGCCTTACGGGAACGAATCAAGAAGGAGAAAGAAAGGCAAAAGGGTGCAATATCTCTAAAAGACGAACTGTTACAAATTGGTAAACAGTGTGCGGCACTACTACCCGTATTGGACAATCGTAGCCCTGAAGAAATATTAGGCTATAACAAAGATGGAGTGAGAAATTAATGGTTATTGATTCTTCAGCCATTATTGCCATTTTGTGTGATGAACCCGAAGCGGAAGGTTTTACAAGGGCAATCCTTTATGGTTGCCCCTGTTAGGCGATGGCATTGAAGCGTAGGGTGCGTCCTACGCACCATCTCATCA
>JSZA02000095.1 GCA_000785145.2 Candidatus Thiomargarita nelsonii | reverse complement strand
AAATATCAACACAACATTTGTGGAGCCATCGTGAAATTACCCAAAGGTAGGGTGCGTCCTACGCACCGTCATCGGTACAATTTAAAATTAAAATAATTAAGGGTGCGTGGGACGCACCCTACGCTTGCTGATTTCCAGAGTTCTAGCCGTTGCACCAACCACTGGCAAACCGTTAACATTTATTTTCATTGAACGATATAATAAATAATTATCCCTAATCGAAAAAGTGTATTCTGATTAATTCGCAAATCCATTGATGATTGCATGATTGTATCAATCAGTAGATTAAGGGTTTCGATGCTAATGTTAAAAAAAAACATTAGCATCGAAAGTGGGACGCACCCGACGCTTGCTGCCATATCATATAGATTTTAAATTGGAACCTCCGATGGTAAGCTGCGCGTTAAAAATCCTATTTTTTGAAAAAATAGGATTTTTGGGCTTATGTAGGGTGCGTCCTACGCACCGTCTTAAATCGGCACCACAATAAATAAAATTAATGGTACACTTTATTTGTGCCCAGGACGCACCCTACGCTGGCTTATTCAAACTCATTAATCGCTGCTGTTGCAAAGGTGCATAAGCCTTGACATCAAATACTGGTATACCCTGTGTTAGAAAAGATCGTTCCAGTGCGGCAGCTTGGCGTTGCGGTTGAGTACCATTAATTAGAATCTTATCCAGATTTGATTTAGTAATGGGATAACCAGCCATATAGCGGGTTTTAGGGGCAAACTTTGAAGTATGTTGTTTCCACCAGGTTTGGATTTTATCAGGATTTGGACATAGCCAATCACTTTCGTTGGCTGGGCGATACAAATCTTCTTTTTGCTCTGTTTCCGTGAGTTCCCAGTCTAAGTCTTCATCCATGATATCAACGCCACTCAATAGGGAAAAAGCATAGCCTGCGGTACGTGCATATAATGGTTCTTCCATTGTGCGGATGAGGAATGGTACGAATTCTGGATACCCAGCCCATGCGACACACTGGCATTGCAGGTGTGTAGAAAGTTCGGTTTCGAGAATTTCTGCGATTGTAGTTTCTCCGGGCTTATTCGCTTGCAGCCAGAGTTCTAGCGCATCAGCACGATATGATCCCTCCTCATTTATTATATTGTTAAGGTGTGAAAAAGCTTTTGCGTCACCTAACAGGATTCCTGCACGAATTGCGTAGAATCTTACTTCAAGTAATTCGGCATTGTATAGTCTTACAATATCAGACTTCCAAGCCTTATTACGCTGATTGCCAGCAATATCAAGCAGGCGAGTTAGTACTATGGGATGTTGTTCAGTACGCAATAGTTGCGGTTCGCTATGCAAAGTTTTCGGGTCAGCATTCGCATATAAAGCCCCAAAAAATGCACGTCGTATTGCTGGGTTTTCATGGTACCGCCATTGTGCAATTCGTTGGTTTGCGGCATGAGTTACGGGCCAACTAATAGCGTTTTCCAACTCTTTAGCACGGTCAATATCTTCGCCAATTGCTGCTAAAGCTGTATCCAGTAATTCCTCATCTGTAAACATCAATCCAAGGACAGCCCCAATAAACACAGCGCCCCAATCTTCAAAATCCAAATCTTCATGCAGAGATGCGCCTGCTTGTTTTGCAATGCGAAGGGCATCAATGTTGGCATCTAGGATTTGGTCAGTATGGAGCAAGTCGGGCAGAGTAAACTGTAAACCTTGAACGGCTTCGTTGCGCTGATGCCATGCGAAGGGGGCATCTGTTATTAATTGTTGCCAGATTGGTGATGAGAATATTGATTTATTAGATGACATTATTAATTTGTTCCTTTTGCATCAATAAGGTTCGTACAAGATACGCCAAGTTTCACCATCATAGATAGCTACTTTATCACCCCCTGCCAAGAGAAGTAACTCTCCATCAGTGTTTAAGGAGCATAAAGCGGCAGGACAAAGTATGCCTTCAGGCAGCTCATGCATAGACTTGAACCAATTCACTGCGGATTCATCAGCACCCATTTGAACCAGCAATTTTTCTATTCGTTCATTCAACAAAGGTTCGCTGGTTTTGGTTTTTTCTTCATCCGGATGGGGTATAAGTGCATTAATGCCCGGGGTGCGCTTAATGCGATCTTTAGCATATTCATAAAGTCCTTGATCTGTTGCTATATACAGGCGATCTTTATACCAAGTCATGTCTATGATTTTTGCCCCCATTCCAACCTGTTCCCGGCTACCATCTGTAGTAAATCCCTGTGTGCCCTTGGCTATAATTTGCCATTCATCTCCCCTGCCTTCAATAAGTAGGCCATCATTTCCGCCAATATAGACTTTTCCGTTGGAGGCGCAACACAATGCAGTCAGTTTTTTATTCGTAGGACAATTAAGGGTTTTCCATTGCTTACCGTTATAGTGACAAAGGTCACCATCATCGCCGCAGGCATAGATATCATTAAGGCCAAAGCCACCAATGTCATTAAAACCGAAGTTTCGCTTCTGTTTTGCTGCCTGTTCTCGAACCCCCAAATTATTGCCAGACAAACAGGTCCAATGGTTTGGGCCTTCGCGCCTGAATACTGTTCGCAGTGTGCCAGCTATAAACGCAGCACCGCCAATCTCCCGAACACTCATGACATAGATTTGAGGAATCAAATGGATTGTTTCTTCAATATTAAAGCCAGTATTAGTTGTTATACCGGTTTGTGTAACCACTTGTCCCTTAACATCAACCGCAACAAAAGTATGAGCAGGTGCTGGCAATACACAAGCCTGTGGACTATAAAAGTTCTCTAGTTGCTCAAACCCCCATTGTTTTTCTGTTTTTGGGTAAAAAAAACCAGTTCTCAAAATGACTTCTGCATCTTCGTCATCCCATTCATAATTGTTTTCAAATAAAATATATATGCTATTTTTATTTCTAATACAACTATATATAATACTAAAGTCTTCTAGACGTTTTTGCATTCCTTTATATCTTTCTTGATTCATAAGACTTATCTTGATTATAAAATAACTGATGTTACGCAGCTGCAACTCAGAAAAACTAGCTTGCAATGCCTTCATATAAAATTTAGTTTTCACTGCAAAATAATTAGTGTGATGTTTAAGTTTAATAAGCTTTAATTTGAAAGCAGCATAAATAAATGCAAAAATATGATTTCTTGGTATTCTAACTGTTCTAGTTGGTTATTTAGATAATGAATATCTATTCTAACAAAATAACCTTGTTGTTTTTATTCTACATCATATTTAGCTTACTCCCATAATATATGCCAAGTGTCACCATCATAGACTATAACTGTATCTTCCCCTGCCAATACAAGTAGCTCTCCATTAGTGCTTAAGGAACATAAAGCGATAGAGTTCAGTATGTTTTTGGGCTCTGGTAGAGACTTCCACCAACTCACTGCTGATTCATCAGTGTCTGGTTGAACCTTCAATTTTTGGAGGTGCTCATTCAACAAAAGTTTGCCTGTTTTTCCTTCGTCTGGATGGAGTAAGAATCTGTAAAGACTGGGTGAGCGCTGAAAGCGACCTTTATCATATTCATAAAGTCCTTTATCTGTTACTATATACAAGCGATCTTTATACCAAGCCATATCTCTGATTTCTTGACCAATTCCAGTATTTCTCACGGCGTATTTTGGTGTGAACTGGAGTATAATTCGCCATTCATCTCCCCGGCCTTCAATGACTAAGCCGTTATTCCCACCAATATAGACTTTTCCGTTAGAGGCGCAGCACAATGTAGTCAGTTTTTGATGCGTAGGCGAATTAAGGTTTTTCCATTGCTTACCGTTATAGTGACAAAGGCCACCCTTATCGCCGCAGCCATAGATTTCATTAAGGCTAAAGCCACCAATGTCATTAAGGTCTAATTCTACTCCCTGTTTTTCTTCCTCATTTTGAATGGGAAAATTGCCGGACAGACAGGTCCAATGGTTCGGCCCTTCGCGTCTGAACACGGTTCCATCTGTGCCAGCTATAAACGCTGTGCCGCTAATCTCTCGAACACTATTGACAGTGGCATCAGGACTTAAGGGGATTTTTTTTTCAATATTAAAGCCAGTATTACTTGTTATACCTGTTTGCGTAATGACTTGTCCATCAGCATCAACCGCAACAAAAGTATGATCAGGTGCTGGCAATACGCAAGCCCGTAAACTGTAATAGTAATGAAGTTGTTCAAAACCCCATTGTTTTTCAGTTTTGGGGTAAAAAAAACAAGCTCTACAAATGAGTTCTGAATCATCACCTTGCCATTTATAATCTTCATCTTCCCACTCACAATCATTTGTAAACAAAATATATATGCAATTATTCTTTCTAATATAACTAGAAATAATGTAAAACTCTTCTAGATGTTTTTGCATTTCTTTGTATATTTCTTGATTCATAATGCTTATCCTGATAAAATCAGTTGAAAATAACTTACCACTATATGTAACCCAAGTTGCTGCTTATTGCATGAAATAATATGGGTTTTGACTCGTCCAAAATTATAGTAAAACAAACAATTAATAAGTTATGATTATAAGCAGCAATTATGGTTATATCTTTTAATAAGTTATTGAAGGATTTTTGTGTACTTTTCTTGTCGTACCGTTAACAGCCCGAAGCCTTATGTCTTCATTTGGGCCACACACACTTGCTTTTTTGTGATAGTTGTTAAGTTGTGCTGCAATACAAGCTGTACTACAGTATGGAAATACTTCTTCAAAGGCTTCAACAGCCTTATCTCTAGCTACCCAATAGGGAATTTCACCTTGAAAGTCTCCTGCTGTTTCGATTTTTGGTTCAAGTGCTTTATGCAGTTCTTGGTGGGTGCCACCTTTGCTGTGGCTTGAGCCCTCAGCACATACGCAGGGAGCTTCGTTCTCTTTATAGTTGTAACATGCACTATATTTAAACTGTGATTTAGGGATCACATGGTGTAATGTTTGGCCCTGACAGCAGCCATCATCAGTATTCTTATTTTTACTTTTCTGATCATCACTATATGGAATCAGCATACACTTTCGCGCCCGTAAACAGGGGCTAAACTTGGCTAGAATTGCGTTTCCGTCTGCTAATGTTATGTTGCTTAGCTTTCTGGTTCTAATATCTTCTATATTCTGTGATAACCTACGCAGGTTATCAATGTCTTTTTTTAGTTGTTTACCAACCTTATTTATTAAATCCCTATATTCTATAACTGTAGAACCAACATCGTATGCAGTCAACACCCAGCCTACAGGCCCCAGCCATCCCTTGACAGCTGCTCTTCCAATTACTTTCGTGGTTTGTGTCATCGTCCATTGTTTGACTTTCTTCATTAGTTTCTTCCTGACTCTCTGCAAGGCTATTTCCAATTCATGAATTTTTTGGGTTAAATTATCAAGAACTTCTTGTTTTATATAATTATCCGGATAGTTACGTTTTAACGTTTTTTTGTGCATTAAGGTTTTGCAATAACTTCTTTTCCATGCACCTGGCTCCTTATACAGAATTTGTTTCCTGTATTTGTCCTGTTTTCCTCGTTTATTAAATTGTTGACCCCGATTTTTTTTCTTGCCTTCCTCTTTTCCTGGTTTACATTCTCGATCTATACGTTTCTTATCATCTCTACATGCGTTCTTCTCATTTCTGGTATCAACATAAAACCAAGGCCCTGTATTGCCTGTGGTAGAGGCATGGTTATGAGTCATTAAGTCTGTATGCCGACAGACATTAAACCCTTCAACTTTGACATCCATCGACCACGAAGTGAAATAAGCCTTGCCTTTAATAGTGTGAGTAATAAGTCCCATGCCATACTTACGGGTAGCTGGTTCGTTGCCTGTTGAAGTCTTAAAATAACTTTTATTTTTTTGTGCTACTGGCTTACCAGAGATAAATACCGTTTTAGAGCCATTGGCCAAATCTTTAGCGAACGCCGTGTTGGGATAGGGAATCACAATCGGGCCGGCCGGTGGGGACGGTGGACTCCAGCATGGATCAGGAAAACAGGCAACCGATTTGCCATCTGCTACTTTGCAAGCCACTTCTAAACCATTAGCAAAGACTTCATTTTTTTTTTGCATTATTTTGATTCCGGTTGATATTCAAGTAAAAAGGCAGCTCTGCGCTGTTCGTCGCCGCTGAGCATGCATAAACAGCGGGGGCCAGGGGCATAAGCTTTGCGGGCTGCCCAAAACACATGCGTGGTCATCACTGGACCGAAAGCCGCGCCGATGTTACCAATACTGTCGGCTGGGTGCCAAAGCGCGTGTTCTTGTTTTGGCGGCCTTAATATACGTTGCATCGCCAGCGCATCTTCTTCAAAAAAATAGCGTTCCCCGTTGATGTTGGTAATACGGTAATCGGTAGCGTGCATATTATAACCCGCTTCTCCAAGAGCGGCATTAATGGCATTTACCATGCCTTCGGCACGGGTCACTTTGCCGCTGCCGTAGGGGGCGGGTTCGGAACCCGAACCGATGCCGGTGCAGAGCAGTCCGGCTGAGTCGCGTTTTTCCGCTCGCGTAAGCAACACCGTTGCGGCGGCTTCGCCGGGAATGAAGCCGTCGGCGTTGTCTTCTGTAAGAAGGCGGCAGTTTTGGCCGTAAAGGTCACCGCCATAGTAGCTGATACAGCCGACGGTGAGCAAACTGTCCACACCGCCAATCATCACCGCAGAGACTTCCTTTGAGTCGAGCAGGCGGCGTGCGCGTTCCAGCGCCTCGACAAAACCGATGGCTCCACTATCCACATAGTCAAATGTGTGGTCGAAGCGGTCATCCAACATGGGTTCAAAAACGGCATGGAAACGCTTGATAATATCATAATCCACGTAAGGTTTTTCGGAGTCAGGGAGACAGATGACGGGCCGGATGGCTCCGAGTTTATCACGGTCTATTGGACAATAGGCAAGCGCGTCTTCCACGGCTTGCGCCAGCAGGTGGGCAAGGCGGCTTATACCATGTAATGGGTTGTCAGGATCAGCAGATGCACCATTTATAAGGGTAGGGCTTGAGCGCACGCGGAAGTCAGTCTGCTGAAAACAGTCGTAACCCAGACGCATCGCGGCACAGTTCGCTTCAGCACTCCGCGCTAGTCCACTTACCATGCCAACTGATTGTATTTTTAATCTGGTACTCATCTGTCCTTGTTTTCCTTCATTATAGCTTGATATTGTTTGGCAAAGCGGGTAAGTTCGGCGAGCGGAACGTGATGAATGGTTTGTTCATCATATAAGCTCGTTCCCAGCCCGGGGTTGGTTTGCCAATTAAGAGTGTCTTGATTTCTTTAGGCCCAAATGGAATGGGCAAGTGTGTACGCCAAACAAGGGAGAATATACCTTTATCTGGTTCTAAAGTCAAGGTGTCAATAACCGGACTCAAGGATTCACGATACCCGTCTAGGCGTATCACCGTCATTGGCACTTCCACTTTAGGCAAGTCAAATTGCAGCGCAATGCCATGCGGAGTCAAGTTTATTAGTCTCACCATTTCGCCGCCTTGCAAATAGGGTATTTGCTGATCTGCGGGAGCGCACTGGTAAAAACGCTCGTCAAAATCGTCGGGCAGATAGGGCGCACGTTGCTCTTGCCATTGCTGGTCGTAGGTACCTGCGTATTTAACCCGTGGGCTCCAGTGCCGACCGATGGGACCGAAACCTTGAGGCGCATATTTGCCGGTGGTTTTTTGAATAGCAAGCGTAGGGTCAATGCCACCTTCGTTAAGGTATTCAGGAGTCCAAACTTTAGTTTGGGAGAGCCGACGCCCAAGATAAATCTTGGACTCCTAATACCACGATTGCGGGCATTTATCCTTAACGAAGGTGGCATTGAAGCGTAGGGTGCGTCCTGGGCACAAATAAACGATACACCACATTTAAAAGGTGTGTGGGACGCACCCTACGCTCGCTTTGACCCAAATCAAACCCTGTTGCTATGGTAACGCCGCTCTGACTTGTATCAGCGACAGGGACGTATCCAGTGGTTTTTAATTTGGTAGCCTCCCACCCAACACAGTCTATATATAGTTAACCATAATGGCTACATTAAAACTCTGAGTTGATTTGAAATCAATTAGTCAAGCACGACACTTTCATTACATAATACATCAATGGCTACATTTTGATAGCTAACATTTTCAATCGGATGTAAAAATGGTTGTGCGTGAATGTGGCCATGAAAATTTGGTTCATTCGGTAGTATTTTTCAAAAGGAGTACCACGCGATTTGTCATTAGCATCACTATAGCCCAAAGGGAAATGGGTATATAAATAATTGTTGTCCCTTATAAAAAGCCCTATTTCATCAAAAAGTAAATTGTAAAGCGATTTAGCTTTGGCGTTTTTGAGTTTGAAATCATCATGATTTCCCAATATAAGACTGCGTTTTATACCTTGATTTTCTAGGAATTGAAATATTTCAAAAAATACGGGCAGTTTCTGAGTCAGGATTTGAATTTTTTGATTGACTTCTTTTGGCTTGTTAAAACCAAAAACCAAATCGCCTAGAAATATAAATTGGTGTATTTTACGACTCTCAACCAATTGCTGTATTAGAGCCAAGATTTTTTGGTAAGTATTTTCCTCAGCCTCTAAAAATTGTTCATATAACAACTGCTTGGGATTTTTCACGCCAGAAATAATCCCTCTTGGTTTCGGGAGAAACCAATAAATATTACGATGCAGTATGTGCCAATCAGAACTTATCAGTGCATCTTGATGGATAAAAATCATACAATACCCAAAAACTCGGTGTAAAAAGATGAAGCTTCTAAATGGTTAAAATTTACCAGTACACCTTTGGAATATTCCAAAAAAAAAGTGTACTGTTTTCAAAAATTATTGGTAGTCCTCTAGATGTCTCAAAACAAAGGGGCGTTAAAAATCCTATTTTTTAAAAAAATAGGATTTTTGGGATTTGCTAATGTAGGGTCAATGCCAGTATGATAAACCCCTCCAAATCAGACCTGCCAGGTATCACAACGAGTTGTAAACTCAAGGGCGTCGAAAAATTAATCCCTCCTAGCGTCGGGACAGGCCTGACAGGTTTTTGACACCTGTCAGGTTTGTCTTAACTTAAAAATGGCAATTAAAATTTTCAAAATTTAGAGCCATTTTTAGGTTATAATAAAATTCCTGATATTTCCTTTGCTCGAATAATTCCTTGGTCTTCTTCAGAAAGCCTCTCCTCTTCATCATACGGGTCCATTGATAAGTAGTAATCACCGTCGGCTGTCGGGAATAATTTATAGCGTTCTAAATAATAGAACGCGGTTGTTTCGTCGTAATAAAAGGCAAATTCTTTTATCTCACGAAATTCTAGTCGGAGTTTTTCTTTATAACTTCCTTGTCTGGGTTCAAAGTCCAATTGAACCGCAAAACGACCGGACGGTTCTGTTGAAAAATTCATACCGGTCATTTTTGCATCCAACAAGGCATTATTCCCTTTCAGTTCCTTTATTAAAGTCGAACCTGTACCAATTTTTATCATTATTCATGCTCCTAAATCATGATTATAAATTAAAATCCTTATAGTCTGGTTTTGTTGGTATCCTGCCTTCTTGGCGAGTAGGTCGTCCTTCTGGATGATGTGGATTAGGTTTCCAATCATGTATATGATCATTTTTTTCCACGTCTGGAACTTTATCACCTTGATGTCCTTTGTTAAACTCTTTTTCTACCCAACCATCTTTTCCGTATTTTTTAGCGGTGCTACCAGGTTTATTCCACTTGGTTGTATTCGGTTCTCCTTTATCTGGAATACGATTCTGGTGCCTTTTTCCTTTTTTGGTTTGCGTAATCTCCATCCCATCCTTTCCATTATCCCCTGAGTTTTTCGGTTTTTTTCTTTGTGCCCAGGACGCACCCTACACATCAATGCCACCTTCGTTAAGGATAAATGCCCGCAATCGTGGTATTAGGAGTCCAAGATTTATCTTGGGCGTCGGCTCTCCCAAACTAAAGTTTGGACTCCTGAATACCTTAACGAAGGTGGCATTGACCCTACACATATCTATTAATTAAGGTGCGTGGGACGCACCCGTTAGGCTAGCTACGCTTGCTGTTCTTTCAGCCACCTCAGTTGCCGCCACCCGGGCGCTCTGGTTTCAAATAAGGGCGCATCAGGTTGCATCAGGGCTAATTCTAAGGCGGCTGCAATACGTTGGCGTTGCAGTCCGGTGGCTAGAACTTGTTGGCAGTGTTCGGTGGTGATGGGTTTGCCTACTAAGTAGCGGGTGTTGTGGTGATATTGTGTTTGGTGTTTATTCCACCATGCTTGGGCTGGGTTAGGCCATAGCAAGTTTTCATCAGGATCAAGGTCGATGTCTTCGTCTTCGGGATTTTCCGTGGGGCCAGCTTTAAAACCTTCTGGCTTGTCGCCTTCTAAGTCTTCGTCATCCAGTGCCGCGCCGGTGATAAAGGTGAAGCTTTCTCCAGCTATCCTTGCCATTTCTGGTTTTTCCATTTGTTGGATTAGCCAAGGAATTTGAGTGGGTTCGCCGACGATACCAACACTTATGATTAATAACCGTAGCCATTCAGGGTTTATTGTTCTTAGCCAATCGGTGGCGTCCATGCTACGCAGCAAAATGGATAAAGCACGGTATTGGAAGGGTGATGGCGACTGTGAAAAGGCTTTGAGGATTTCCAAAGCCTCTTGTCGTTCACCTAGTAATGTCGCTGACCATGCGGCCCAAAAACGGGTGGCTTTATCATCGGCTTGGTATTGTTGCCGTATTTTTGGGAGTAAGTCTTGTCGTCCGAGTTCTCCAGCAGCACGGAGGGCGCGAGTCCGTAGGTTGATGTTTTCATCGGCAATGGCATGGTCTAAATGCTGACCGGGATTAAGGCGATGGATGGCATAAGCGGCAATACCGAGGTAACGTTGTTCGGCATCGCTGGCCTTTAAAAATTGGTTAACGGGGTGAGCAATTTTATCAAACGGCATCCAACCGAGTGCGGAAATAATGCCGCGAACGAGTTCAGGTTGAGTCATGCCGAGTTCTAAAACGGCTTCAATTCGCTCGGTTTGGTGACTTTCAAAGGCGAGTACGGCGGCGGTAAAGATTTCTCCCGGTTCTTGCCAAAAGAGTGCTTGTTGGGCAATTTCCCAACCGGCATCGCCAGCAAGGCGTAAGCCGTCTAGGTGCGCTTCGATACGTTCATCTAATTCGGCTAAATCTTCAAGGTCATAATGGGGTTGATGAACTGCGGCATCGCGCAAAAGCCAGAGGAATGCGGCTTCTTCAGCGTGTTGATTAATGATATTAGGTGACATGGCGTATTATTCTTTAATAAGTGGTTGTGCCTGTAGCAATGCGGCACTCCGTTCTCCGCTTTCTGAGCTAGCCCATAATAGGGATAATTCTCCTTGAGCGTAACCTTTGGCGGCGGCGGTGGTGATTAAGTTGATTAATAATGCGCCAGTTGCTGCTCCTACATCTCCCCAACAATCTGCTGGTGCCATAAATTTTCCGGGATCTACAAAAAATTCACGAGTTCTGAGCACGCTAAAGCCATATTCATCTGCGCGATAACGTTCTCCATTTAGGTCACAAAAGATTTGTTCAATTTGGCGATTGCTTGGTTTTAGGGTTTGAAATACGTTGCTAAATGCTGCGCTTAATCCTTCTCCAATACAAACGGTGTCGGTATTTATACAATTTTTTTCTTGTGTTGAGGCAACGGCTAAAATTTGGGCTAGGGGTTTTAGTGATAGTTGATGCACGGTTTGTTGAGAGGCTAGTAAACAAAATCCGGCGGCTTCTCCGGGGATAAATCCATATCGGTTGGCGGTGGAGTGTAGGTGTTGATTGTAATCTAGCCATTCTAAGGTTTCTGGTTGTAGGTAAGAGTCTACGCCTCCAATTAAGCATAGTTGGGCTGGATTTTGCTGAATAATTTGTATGGCTTGTTCTATGGCTAATAGGGCGGAGGCATGTCCACCTGCTATGGTTTTTATTTGGTCAAAAGTGCATTTTATTTTGTTGGGTAATTGTTGTGCTATTTCGGTGGCTAAGTGAGCGGGTAATCCAATGCGTTTGGGGGGTAATCCAATGATTAAGGTTATGTTAGGATTTGATTGCTTTAAAGGGGTGAGGGCTTCTTGAGCGGCGGGGGTGGCAAGCTGCAAGAAGCGTTCAATTCCTAGCAGTTCTTCGGAAAGTTCATTATCCATTGCTACAATCATTGGCTCTCCTATTTTATCTATCATATAGGGGTGTTCGGCAAAACAGTTGATGCCGGCGCGTACTGCTGATGCGGTTAAAGGTGCCGTTGCGCCTATTGTGGTACGCGCTCCAATACCGATTATGTTAATGATTTCATTTGAAGACATGAATGATTCTCTAGATAATGTAGGGTGCGTCCTACGCACCGTCATTGGCACAAAATTAATGGTGCGTGGGACGCACCCTACGCTTGCCACGTTGGCTGCCCATATGACGCTTTCTTGCGTCGTCTCCTGAAGTGTTTTTTATGATTTTCTCCAATAGTTTCGCTTCTTTCTTGCGTCTAGTAGGATACTTATCACAAAAATTTCTCAGTTCTTTAATAGCTTTCTCCCAATTTTGAGATGATACCGCCTTCCAAAATATTGGGGTACCATTAAGCCCATATTGAAAAGAAACTGATGCTATCACTGTTTGAGCTTCACTTGGCAGACTAAAGAAAGCTATTTTTTTCTTGTTGTGAGGAGAAGCGGAGTATTTAAGATTTAATTTTTGGGTATGATCTTTTTTTACCGCTTTATCAATTTTCTGGGCATCGGCATCTTCAATAGTTAATGGATGCTTTTTTAGAAATTCTTCTGCATCTGTCCTCTTTTTGCCCAAATAAGGTTTGAGTTTTTCGACTAAACTCTGAGGCAAGTTAAGTGCATTCAAGTCGTTATCATTTCTTTGACCCAAATCAAACCCTGTTGCTATGGTAACGCCGCTCTGACTTGTGTCAGCGACAGGAACGTATCCAGTGGTTTGACGGCCTCCTTCTAGTTTACTAATAAAGTCATAGTCAATTTTCTCAGGCATCTCTTTGTTCTCCTTTTCCCAGTCTATACTGGACCTCGTTAAAATTAAGGTGGATACGCTATCGCTTAATCCACCCTACATGGTATTTGAAGGTATGTCTCACTAAAATCAGCAAAGATAGGTGCTGATTGGGTACCGGTAAGGTTTAAGCCTTCTAAAATGGCGCGATGTAAATCTAAACCATCAAGCACAGAATTTTCTAAAGTGTCTGAGTTGATTTTAAATCAATTAGTCAAGCACGACACTTTCATTACATAATACATCAATGGCTACATTTTGATAGCTAACATTTTCAATAGGATGTAAAAATGGTTGTGCGTGAATGTGGCCATGAAAATTCGTTATATGTGTGTGCCCAAGTTCTTTGAGCAATTGTTTATCCAATTTATAAAAAATTTTGTTCATTCGGTAGTATTTTTCAAAAGGAGTTCCACGCGATTTGTCATTAGCATCACTATAGCCCAAAGGGAAATGGGTATATAGATAATTGTTGTCCCTTATAAAAAGCCCTATTTCATCAAAAAGTAAATTGTAAAGCGATTTAGCTTTGGCGTTTTTGAGTTTGAAATCATCATGATTTCCCAATATAAGACTGCGTTTTATACCTTGATTTTCTAGGAATTGAAATATTTCAAAAAATACGGGCAGTTTCTGAGTCAGGATTTGAATTTTTTGATTGACTTCTTTTGGCTTGTTAAAACCAAAAACCAAATCGCCTAGAAATATAAATTGGTGTATTTTACGACTCTCAACCAATTGCTGTATTAGAGCCAAGATTTTTTGGTAAGTATTTTCCTCAGCCTCTAAAAATTGTTCATATAATAACTGCTTGGGATTTTTCACGCCAGAAATAATCCCTCTTGGTTTCGGGAGAAACCAATAAATATTACGATGCAGTATGTGCCAATCAGAACTTATCAGTGCATCTTGATGGATAAAAATCATACAATACCCAAAAACTCGGTGTAAAAAGATGAAGCATCTAAATGGTTAAAATTTACCAGTACACCTTTGGAATATTCCAAAAAAAAGTGTACTGTTTTCAAAAAATCTTGGTAGTCATCTAGGTTATATGTCTCAAAACAAAGGGATGTCACTGAGAGATTGCGAATCCCATTGATAACAGCATCAGATAAGTATCTCTTCTCCAACTTATAATCGACATAACGCTTCAAATCGGCAATTTCATGAGTTGCAGGCTCATAATTTCTATCTTTTTCACGATAGGTGTTGACAACTAACATACTGTTCTTGTCGTTGGATTCAAGTTTAGTTATTTCCAGATTTGTCCATCTCCCATCAATATTTTCATAGTAATAGTCGCCGTCAGAATCGAAATGCTTGGATTGCCAAAATGAAGGGCAAAATTTGTCTTCTTTAGGCATCGGGCCATCATCGTGTAGTACAATAAATTCTGTTGCTATTTTCATTAGCTTTTATAACCTCATATCAATTTTTCCATAAATAGGTAGATACTCAAGCTGTCTCGTATCTACCACATTACGAATTCCCAACAGGTGATGAAACTCTTCAAAATACAAATCTTGAAGTACCTTTGTCTGATTTCTGCTTATTTTTTGATTTGTAACCAAAGTAATATCAAAGTCTCTCTTAGAGAAATCTGTAATCATCTCACCAAATGTACTTTTCTTTGGATTGAAAGTCGTACCTGTAACTCGACTACCCGTCGCAAATCCTTCTATCACTGTAACTCCCTTAGTTTGTAAGAATTCCTTGATCAATTGTTGTGCTTTCTGGAATTGTTCAGTAGTCAATCCGTATGGAACATCAGGGATTTTTAGAGCATCTTTGGCTAAATCAGCAATTTCTTTGTTTGACTTACCTGGGTGTGCTTTTTTCAGGGAAGCTACTAACTCAACATTTGCTTTTTGAATTTCTCGTTGTGACATTCCATTTTTCTGAATTGTATCATCATCAGCCCACTTTACAGTAAAATCACTCTGAGCATCATCAGTTCTATTTATCATGCAAAACTTCCTTATTCAAAACGGCCTCATTCAAAATTTATTCTTAGGATAAAATAATATCCAGCATCACATATCCGTTTGTGGTTTTATAAATGCTTTTCCCCAAATGGCTTGCACTTTTTCCTTTTACACAATATGATTTCGTCTCCCCGTTATCAGTTTCTGCTCTCGTTTCAGTTCTTCAATAATTAATGGTACGTGGGACGCACCCTACGCTACACTTTCCATCTACGGACAATCCAACATGCCCTGTTGCTATTAAAGGTTGAGCTGGCGGTGCTAATCGTCTATTACCTTGGAAGGCATAAATTTATACTTCTTCCTTTTGGTTCAACAGGTTTTTCGCATTTATCAATGGGCAACTTTTACTTGGTCATAGGGTGCGTCCCCGTCTTAAATCGGCACCACAATAAATAATAATTAATGGTGCTAGTTTATTTATGCCCATTAGCACCCTACGCACCCTACGCTTGCTTAAATCGGCACCATTTAATTTTAAATAAATAATTAATGGTGCGTGATTAATTTAATGGTGCGTGGGACGCACCCTACGCTCGCTTGATATTAGTAGCAATATCTGAAGTGAGTTTTTTTTGTGGAACCGTTTTGGATGCAGGGAATGTATCATTGATGAATTTTTGTGTTGCTTCAGCAGTTTCACCAAAAAGTTTTTGTGTTTCTTTAAAAGCTTTAGTATCTGCTACCATTTCAATGGTATCATCAACAAGCTTTTTTAATTTTTGGAAAACTTTATGACCATCGCAGGGACAGCAACATCTACCAGCACCTTAGCTAAAGGTGTCTTGGACATCTATTTCATGGGCTTGGTGACCCAATCAGCAAAAGGTGTCATTGAGGCAAATGAGAATGTAGCTTCTAAATTTCTTCCCTCCATCAAATAAATAACGCCATTAATTGCGTCGAATACTTCGACAATTACAGGAAGAAATTCCAAAGCATCCAACATACCGTGATGACCAAGTAGAATTAATTAAGGTGCGTGGGACGCACCCTACGCTTGCTACACATATTAATATCGAGGCAAGGATGCACCCTACGCTTGCTCCTAACGCTCCGCGTTAAAAATCCGATTTTTCAGATACTGGATTTTTGGGCTTATGTAGGGTGCGTCCTACGCACCGTCGTCGGCACCACAATAAATAAAATTAATGGTGCGTAGGACGCACCCTACGCTCGCTAACCGGTAAAAATACTGAGGGTTCTACGCCGAGTGCTGTGGCAATGTCCATAATTCCACTGTTAGGTTGATCAAGGAAGCCATCGAATAACTTTTTCATCATCTCATTTTTTACGCTTTCAATTTATGAAGCGAGATTAATGGTGCGTGGGACGCATCCTACATATATCTATTCATATAGATGCGTGGGACGCACTCTACGCTTGCTGAGTATTTTGTTTTTTCATTGTTTGCGGTTGACAATATTTTTGTAGATAAAATCTAGCCGCTTATCTTCATCCCAAGCTTGATGTGTCAGTGTGTTGGTGAACGCATCTCTAATTAAATTAGACTCTAACTGTTCGCGTGAAAATGCAAATTGGAGAAGAATAAAACGCAGGATATTTTTCTCCTCATAAATTTGTAATTTCTTAGCAATCTCAACACATTCTTCCACAATGTAAAGTAGTTCTTGATCGCTGAGAGTACTGTCCTTTAGCTTGTACCTCACCTGCCGCATCATTCTATAGGTATCTATACTCATAATAGGAATTACTCTAGGTGACAATAATGAGGAACTAGAAGAGAGGGATGCGTTAAACATTCCATAAAGTTGAACTGCTCAATTACCTTTGTTAGTTTCTGAGCATTGCTATGCAAAGTGTTTATTTCTTGCTCAGAAAATGTTTGTACTGCCCATCGCCAAAAATGCTGGTTTCTAATAATAGCGGCAGCAGCACCCAACACTAATTCTAAAGTATCTAGAAAATTGTAATCATCCTCTTCATTAACAGAATCATTTAGCATCTGTAAGTCCCAATCAGAGAGCGGTTCCTTATTTGCTTCTTCGTAAGATAAAGAAAATTGTTCTCCATCTTGAGTATTTAAAAACTTTTGCTTAAAAATAGCATTTTTATCTTGAGGTAACCCCAAAGCGTTCCATAGATTATCGTCCCACTTGCAATGGAGTAACAGTGCTATCCAATAACCATAGGTAGCCTTCTCAACAAGGGCATATTTAAATACTCCAGTCCCCCATTGACACAAGCACAAAGCTACTTCTTTGCCCAGATGCTTGCCAATCCTGTCAAGCGTCATTTCCGCAAATGTATTGTCAGGGATTTCAATTAATTGGTCCGCTTCAACAGGCTTAGGATATGCTAATAATGATTCACGGATTTGTTTAACGAAATTCTCCTTATCAGCTATTTTCAGACCTATTTCTTGATATAAAGACTTAGTGATGTCAGAACTCAATAATTCAAACATCAATCTCCATTTTACCGGATTGTCTCGGATTTCGGTTAGTATATCCATTTCAAGAGGCATGTTATTTTTACCTTGGTTATCGGAGTATAAGAAGTTGACTCAGAGCAATTTCGTCAGAAGAGGGAGAACGATTGACTAAATGTTTATAAATGAAGTTCAATCGTTTTTTTCCACTCCATTCAAAATTATCAAGGATACGGATAGCAACACCCTTAATCAAGGGTGAATTTTGCTGTGCTGGTGATAAGACATAAGGTAAAGTCATAAACCTGAAAATATCATCTTCTCCTGTTATTTTTATGGTTTCAGAAGCAGCAATACCGTTTTGCACCTGTATCAGTAATTGTTCATTGTTCAGGGCATGAGTCTGTTCAGGGTAACTTTCTCGTAAACGTTTCATAAGTTGTATTTCTAACTGGGTAACTTGATTGTTCTCAGTATTCATAGTTTTTTCCTAAGAAACGTGGATGTCGCAATTCTTCCTTAATCTTTAATTCCTCGACATTTTGCACAATATTGAAGGCATTTTTTTGTAGTATAGTCTGTTCTTCTAAATTAAGCTTTGTAAGCACCCATACAAAAAAAATGCGGTTTTGCTCTGTGAATACGGTATGATAAACCCACTTATCAGGGCGATTAGTTGCAGTTGGGTCTTCATCATCAAACCTACGAATAGCATATAAACATAAGTCCCAGTCCGATAAAGGTTGCTCGTATACTTTTTTATGTAATTCATCATACTCTGCCATACTTTTGGAGGCTAAAAACTTTTTTTGGGCTTCATGACTGAGCATTGGTGACCAACCTAAGTCTTCCCATAACTTTGTATTTGAATGGCAATATTCTAATATGACTTTCCACTGGTGAAGATCAGCATGAGCGTGGGTATTTTCTGCAAAGATAAATCTTCCCCACTGTAACAGTTGTAGGCAAATATCTTCCCCAAATTTATCGGCAATTTTTCTAATACTATCGGTTACAAACAATGAGACATCATTAGGATTATCAACTTGTTTTTTATAGCTTTCCAAAATAATGTCGCGTAAGATTTGAACAAACTCTTGTCGATTTGGTAAGTTAAGCCCCATTAAATGGTAAAATGGAATAACAATATCCATACTCAACAAAACAAATATTTTGGCCCACAGTTCACCATTTATGTATTTTAAGTGCATACTCTTACCATTATGTTTTAAACTCAATATAGAAATATAATTACAGCAACCCTTCATACTGAAGTTATCAGATAGTTTACCACCGCTTATGCAGCACCTCCACCAGCCAGTGCCATTCCACCACCAAATACCCTTGCCCAAGCACCCGCAGCGGCGCTGCCTGCTGCAAGATCACCTGCAGGGCCATCAAAAGGGGATATAACGGCAACAACAGTTAATGCAGTAAGACCAACAGCCGCAAGTCCCCATCCCCAATTTATGCTGGAACTGGGGGCAGGCCCTTTCCACTGCTGCGGTGTTGGTGCTGGTTTATAAGCCCATTCCCAAACACCAGGTGGCATAGGCGGTCCTCCTCCACACCACGTCTGGTATGCCGTCATAAGAGAGATAAGGTAAACTTGCCTTTGTAAAAAAGCCTTTTCATGATTATCCCAGCCGGTAGTTCCTGGCCCTTGTGCCCCATGGATTTGATCAAAATATCTTTCTTTTAGCCCTCTTTCTGGTGCTGTTCCTGCATCCTTGTTGCCATTAAGAGTTCTATCTATTTCCTCTAACAATGCGGAACAATCTATATCTCCTCTCTTCGCTGCTTGGAGCCACCGCGTAAAGAACCCTGACATGTTCACGGTATTACCATGATTCATCAGCATCTTGTCGGTAAGGCGGCAGGCGTTTTTACCCTCAAGGAATACATCCATAGAATAGCTAAGCCAAGTCGATTCTGCCATGTTGGTGCCCGATTTCACTCCTCCAGCAACGCCGGGTTCATCCCCGATGCTTTTACTGAACCTTGATCCCTTATTCGCGGCCATGTTTCCACCATCAACTTTGATGGTTTTTGTTCCCTTTGTAAGGTCTCTTGCAAAAGAAATGTTGGGATATGGAATTGGAACTGGCCCCGGAGGTGTTTTGCAAACATCTGGAATTGTGGCGATGGAGATGCCCATGCCATCACCTTTATGGCAAAGCGTCAGTTTGTTGACAATAATTGATACTGCCATATAATTATTTCCTATCGTCAAGAATTACAGCAAAAGTATTGTTTCAAATTACCCAAACCCTTATGATTTTTTTTGAAAAACCACAGTCTTCTCAAGCTGAGAATCCCGATTATGACAATTCAAATGCGTCTGCCAAACCAAACTAACTTGTGGTACATCCGGCTTAATAATCACCGAATGTAACTGCGCCTCATGTTCCTCAGTCTTAGCCCCAAAAAACGTCTTAAATCCTAAAGACATTTGTGGCAGTTGAAAACGCAATTGACCATTAGGCGATAAATTGTACAATTCTACCGGTTCTCCACCCTTTAAATAACCCTTGACTTGTTGATCGGGTGGCGCACAATGGTAAAAACGTTCATCAAAATCATTGGGCAATAGTGGCTGGCGTGTTTTTTCCCACTTCGTATCATAAGTGCCGGCAAACTTCAGACGTGGCAACCAATGCCCGGCAATCGGCGTGAAGCCTACTGGCTGAGGTCGCTGTTTCCAAGACGTGATGAGATTAGCAGGGTCTTCAATATTGGCAACCCTTTGACCTATAATATGTTCTGTCTTAACCGCGAAACCAGTCCCAACCGGATTACGTGGCTCCATAAATTGTCGCGTGGCATCAATACCACCAAACGCACGTTCATAGATAATGGGCATTTTCTCAAACAGTTCCGGCTCAGTCATATTTAATGTACCTTTTTCCCAATATCGATCCCCAAATACGCGCAATCGCTTTTTGACGACGGAACCCAGGCGCATTTCTATATCCGTCCAAGGTATTTGACGTCCTTGTGGCGCGTAGGCATGACCATGCAAAATAACATCCGTCCCCGGTTTTGTATGCACTAAATCAGAATCGCATAGCAAACTCGATGTCGTCGGATCACCACGGTATTTCGGAGCATTGCACACTTCTGGCTGTTCTTCGGCTATACTGGTTGAACCGTCTGGATTGATGGTGAAACTGGCTTTGACGGCAACCACCCATACCTCAGCCCCGTTTTTATCACGGACAAAGGCGCGTTCTGCCGCAAAGGGGGTCATATTCTGCAATTGCCACATTTTTCATAGCCCTTAGTTAATTTGAATACTAGCACCTTTGAGCCGATTAACCCCGGAGGAACGACTCAGAACATACGCACCTCGGATGAGGATTTTGCCCGCACGAGTAAGTGTAATACTAGCCTTACCACATTGCAATACAATTTCTTTTTCCGCTGATAAAACCACTGTATCTCCGTCTAGCTGGGCTTTTAGGGGAGCGGTGTTGGATTGGGGAAATTCAACCATGTTTTCTAAGCTTGACTGAATGAGCCCCATTATAATCGGTTTATTTAAATCCCCCTCCGCAAAGAGGAGAGCCACTTCACGCCCGATATTATCAATAGATAGGGAAACTGTCGTCAGGGCTGGTAACGGTTGCTGGTTTCGATTACCCGGATAATCCACCAAAGGAGTACCTTTATCGTCTAAGTTGATAATCTTACCAATCACCACTTCCCCTGGTTGCACACTCAGGATAGCTTTTAGGCTTTCAGCTTCATACGGGATTTTGCTCATCTTAGTTCTCCGCGATCTTCTGAGCTTTGATAATGATATTGCCGGAACCCTTGATTTTGATATTTGAGCCCTTGATAGCAATGTTGCCACTGCTTTTCAAGGTAATAGAAGCACTCCCAGTCTTGAGAGTGATCTCATCATCAGCTTCAAGCAGTATTTTTTTTGCTTTGGTGGAGTGTGTACCACCGACTTTTTCAAAACTATTGACACCCACTTCCACCGCTTTAACAAGTGCGACGGTTTCATTCATGCCGGCCCCGACGCTGACTTGATAAGCCGCCCCAATAGTCAAAGCCTTAGCGAGTCCCACCGTTTCCGCCGAGGCAATAGCTACAGTCTCAGTCTTATTAGCACCCACATTGAGACTCATATTAGCCCCAATAGCCTCGCTATGATTGGCGCCAACCTTTAAATCTTTATTAACACCTATGGTTTCACTGTGATTCGTGCCAACTTTGATAGTTTTATTAGAGCCAATGGTTTCACTTTGGTCAACTCCAACCGTTTTTGTGCGGTTATTACCCACTGACAAAGTTTCATCATGTCCAACGGTTTGTCCTTTGTCATTTTCAATGAGTATATTCCAATCTTTCTGACCATGCAAATAAACTTCTTCTTGACCTTTTTTATCCTCAAAGCGAAACTCGTTATCACCTCCGCCGCCGGGTGATGAATTTGATTTGATCGTGCTTTTGGTCTTATTGGCTGGCAGCGGATAAGGCGGTTTATTGGTGCCATGATACACACGCCCAGTAATAATTGGTCTATCGGGATCACCTTCGAGAAAGTCGACTATGACTTCTTGATCAATACGGGGGATATACATCGCGCCCCAGCTTCTGCCCGCCCAGAGTTGGCTGACGCGAATCCAGCAGGAGCTTTTTTCATCCATCTTGCCTTCTCGATCCCAATGAAATTGTACCTTGACTTTTCCATGTTTGTTGGTATAAATTTCTTCGCCTTTTGGTCCAACTACGATGGCGGTTTGGCTGCCTTCGACGACGGGCTTGGGGGTGACTCTGTCTGGACGATAGGGTACTTCTAAAGGTATGCATTTAAAACGGCTGGAAAAACGGGAGCCGCCTTCGCCAGCGGTTTCTTCTAGTACTTGCGGTTGGCTCGCTGAGAGTTGATGTTGGGTGATCAAGTATTTTTTATTAAAGTCGCCACGGGGGTGTTTTTTCATCGTCAAGAAAAAACCAGCCGCAAAATGTGTACAGGTTGTTGCGCCACTCCCCTCTTTTTTTACTGATTGATATTCTTCTAAGCGTACTTTGGCGAGTTGTTTTCCACGTCCAGGCTCTTCAAATTTACCCGGATAGTCATAGACTTCTAATTCTGTATTTTTTTCAGCCGTTTTGTGTCCCTTTAGATTTAAGGCGGGTTTTTTAAAATTATAATCTTTTAAACTGACTTTGCCAGAAAGGATTTCTTGGGTATAGTTAAATGTATAAATGTGTGCTTCATCAGCCACTTGTCCGGGGCGTGGTTCATGGAAAATTATTTGACTTTCCCCCTTGATCGCTTTGTGAGCCGAAATGCTATCTCCCATCACTAATATATGTTTATTATTATGATGTTCAAAAAAGTAGAATATGCCTTCTTCTTCTAGGAGTCGACTGATAAAGTCAAATTCAGATTCTCGGTATTGGACACAATATTCGCGTTTTGGGGGGTCATTTTGCAGGACAAAGCGATATTCGTCACCCGGCAAGCCTAATTCTTTTAGTATTTTTTGTACAATGTCACGCACACTCATTTTTTGGAATATGCGGCAGTTGTGTCTGTGCATTAAGTACCATATTTTGGGCACGATGGTGGCGCTATAGGTGGTGAAGCGCAAGCCGCTACTCCCTTGTTCAAGGCGGCTGATGATGCCATGAAGGTAGCGTGACTCTTCTTCTTCATATTGTTGTATCGTTAATATGCCGGCTTGCCCAATAATTTGTTCAAAGTCTAGCGCGTCGTTTTCTGCGACTATTTCTAAGTCAATAGTGAAGAGTTGGGAGATGCCTTCGGTTATTCCGAAACTGAGCACTCGCAATTCTTCGTCAGAGCCGCTGACTTTAAATAGGTAGCGTTCAAGATTGGCTGCTAATGTTTGCATGTTGGTTTTTACTGATTGTGTTGGGTGCCCAAACTAAAGTTTGGACTCCGAAATACTATATAGATATTTTTTTATCATGTATTAATGTTTTTAATGGTTAGACCATTTACGTCTACAGCTAGTACGCTGTAACATAAGTTATTGGGGTTGGAGTACAAAGCTTTAGCTTTGTACTGCCTGACAAAGCTAAAGCTTTGTACTCCAAAACGTCAAGAAGGCACCGAGCCACTATTAAAAACATAGTCTAAAAAATTGTTGATGTCAAAAAAAATTTAACCATTAACATTGTAGGCTCACAGAATATACCAAAAAAATATCAACACAACATTTGTGGAGCCATCGTGAAATTACCCAAAGGTAGGGTGCGTCCTACGCACCGTCATCGGTACAATTTAAAATTAAAATAATTAAGGGTGCGTGGGACGCACCCTACGCTTGCCGCCACCCGGGCGCTCTGGTTTCATGAAAAGGCGAGGGTGGCAGTGAAAAGGCTTTGAGGATTTCCAAAGTCTCTTGTCGTTCACCTAGTAATGTCGCTGACCATGCGGCCCAAAAACGGGTGGCTTTATCATCGGCTTGGTATTGTTGCCGTATTTTTGGGAGTAAGTCTTGTCGTCCGAGTTCTCCAGCAGCACGGAGGGCGCGAGTCCGTAGGTTGATGTTTTCATCGGCAATGGCATGGTCTAAATGCTGACCGGGATTAAGGCGATGGATGGCATAAGCGGCAATACCGAGGTAACGTTGTTCGGCATCGCTGGCCTTTAAAAATTGGTTAACGGGGTGAGCAATTTTATCAAACGGCATCCAACCGAGTGCGGAAATAATGCCGCGAACGAGTTCAGGTTGAGTCATGCCGAGTTCTAAAACGGCTTCAATTCGCTCGGTTTGGTGACTTTCAAAGGCGAGTACGGCGGCGGTAAAGATTTCTCCCGGTTCTTGCCAAAAGAGTGCTTGTTGGGCAATTTCCCAACCGGCATCGCCAGCAAGGCGTAAGCCGTCTAGGTGCGCTTCGATACGTTCATCTAATTCGGCTAAATCTTCAAGGTCATAATGGGGTTGATGAACTGCGGCATCGCGCAAAAGCCAGAGGAATGCGGCTTCTTCAGCGTGTTGATTAATGATATTAGGTGACATGGCGTATTATTCTTTAATAAGTGGTTGTGCCTGTAGCAATGCGGCACTCCGTTCTCCGCTTTCTGAGCTAGCCCATAATAGGGATAATTCTCCTTGAGCGTAACCTTTGGCGGCGGCGGTGGTGATTAAGTTGATTAATAATGCGCCCGTTGCCGCTCCTACGTCTCCCCAACAGTCTGCCGGTGCTATAAATTTGCCGGGTTCTATAAAAAATTCACGAGTTCTGAGCACGCTAAAGCCATATTCATCTGCGCGATAACGTTCTCCATTTAGGCTAATAGGGCGGAGGCATGTCCACCTGCTATGGTTTTTATTTGGTCAAAAGTGCATTTTATTTTGTTGGGTAATTGTTGTGCTATTTCGGTGGCTAAGTGAGCGGGTAATCCAATGCGTTTTCCGGGTAATCCAATGATTAAGCTTATGTTAGGATTTGATTGGTTTAAAGGCGTGAGGGCTTCTTGAGCGGCGTGGGTGGCAAGCTGCAAGAAGCGTTCAATACCTAGCAATTCTTCGGAAAGTTCATTATCCATTGCTACAATCATTGGCTCTCCTATTTTATCTATCATATAGGGGTGTTCGGCAAAACAGTTGATGCCGGCGCGTACTGCTGATGCGGTTAAAGGTGCCGTTGCGCCTATTGTGGTACGCGCTCCAATACCGATTATGTTAATGATTTCATTTGAAGACATGAATGATTCTCTAGATAATGTAGGGTGCGTCCTACGCACCGTCATTGGCACAAAATTAATGGTGCGTGGGACGCACCCTACGCTTGCCACGTTGGCTGCCCATATGACGCTTTCTTGCGTCGTCTCCTGAAGTGTTTTTTATGATTTTCTCCAATAGTTTCGCTTCTTTCTTGCGTCTAGTAGGATACTTATCACAAAAATTTCTCAGTTCTTTAATAGCTTTCTCCCAATTTTGAGATGATACCGCCTTCCAAAATATTGGGGTACCATTAAGCCCATATTGAAAAGAAACTGATGCTATCACTGTTTGAGCTTCACTTGGCAGACTAAAGAAAGCTATTTTTTTCTTGTTGTGAGGAGAAGCGGAGTATTTAAGATTTAATTTTTGGGTATGATCTTTTTTTACCGCTTTATCAATTTTCTGGGCATCGGCATCTTCAATAGTTAATGGATGCTTTTTTAGAAATTCTTCTGCATCTGTCCTCTTTTTGCCCAAATAAGGTTTGAGTTTTTCGACTAAACTCTGAGGCAAGTTAAGTGCATTCAAGTCGTTATCATTTCTTTGACCCAAATCAAACCCTGTTGCTATGGTAACGCCGCTCTGACTTGTGTCAGCGACAGGAACGTATCCAGTGGTTTGACGGCCTCCTTCTAGTTTACTAATAAAGTCATAGTCAATTTTCTCAGGCATCTCTTTG
>JSZA02000089.1 GCA_000785145.2 Candidatus Thiomargarita nelsonii | reverse complement strand
AACCTTCACCAGTGGCACGCCATAGATGGAATCCGATACTGTCAAACTCAGTATTGGTTATCCATACGATTTCTATAGTATTTTCTAAGGCAGTCGCTGTGAAATCGAGTAGGGTGACGAGTGTGCTGTCATTATCTACAATGGTAACAGTGGCACTGTCGAAAGTCTCTAGGCTGACTGTAAAAGTTTCATTACCTTCAGACAGGCTGTCATCAGTAATAGCTATTGTAAAGGTTTTGTCGCTACTGTCGCCATCCGCCCAAGTCAGCGTATCTGTGGCACCGATATAATCACTGCCATCGGTGGCTGTGCCATCCGTTGTGGCATAGTTGACGGTTAATTCTCCATTAGTGCCGCCGACACGACGGACTGTGAGGGTGACGGTGCTGGCCGTTTCAGCAACCATAAAGGTAGAATTGGTGAATTGTGGGGTGCCGGGTTGTGCGTTATCAGGTACCATCGGATTGGTATTGTTCTGATACTCTTCCAAATTGGTAAACCCATCATTATCATAGTCTAAATGTGCGTCCGGTATGTTGGGGTTTAGGCCAACCGAACGAACGATAACATCATCATACCATCCCATTGCCTCCCATAGAGTAGCAAAAGAAATTCCGCCGTATGGCGAAATATTCAACGGGTCCACTGCCTCCCCAATGAATACACCATTTACCCAGGCATACATTTTATTTTCCTTCACCAAGACATTTACATGATTCGGCTGAGAATCCGGATTGATAGCTGGGCTATTTCCTTCTGCAAATGTATATTTAGTCCCTTCAAAATTCGGACTCCAGCCAGTCCCAGGTATATATGTACCATCAAAGCCACGGAGTCTCCAATCGCCAAAAACGTTCGAACTTACATCTGAAACAGTAATACCAAACGAGTAAAGATAATTTGCGGGCTCATTCCAACTTGCCTGGTATTCTTGAACTCGAAAACCGGTACCCATATTTCCCCGAAAACCAATTGGCAGAGCATGTGGATTGAATTCTGAAACCACACCCAAACTTGAACATGTAAATTCATAGCTATAATCAGTCCAGGTTGGATCGCCTTCATGAAGCACGATAAGCGGGCCACGACCATTGCCCCAATGTCCATAATTGAAGCCTGGTAATACTTCAGGAACGGTTTTCAATTTGCCATCGGCTTCTTCCCAATAGGTGAGTTTCATAACCCACGCCGAGTCTAAAGTCCCATCCTCAAAATGATCTTCAAACATGACTTCGCCTGAATATTGATTCTCAAAACTATCTGGCATTCCATCAGCATCTGAATCAAGTTCTGGCGTTATCGCTTGATAAAGTTTATCAACTTCTTCAGCCGATAATCCTCTATTATAGACTCTAAACTCATCTATAAGTCCGTCATAACCAAACCCATGTTGAGGCCAAGCAGCTACTGCTAATTTTTGACCACGAGCATCTCCCACCAATTCACCGGAAGCGGGACAGTCCTTTATAAGTATTCCATTACGGTATTCTTGAAAACGGGTTCCATTGTAAGATATGACCATATGGTTCCATTCTCCAGCTTCAGGAATAATGTTTTCCCATATACAACCGTTCTCTCTTGGATCAAAAACATTTTGCCCAGACTCCCCCCACCATATTTCAGGATATTGGGTACCTAACACCCACCCAGAGCCAGGATACCACGCTGCGGCGCTTGCAATTTTATAATTATTTTCAGGGGTATCTGTCTTAATCCAAAGAGAAATAGCTAATTCTTCTACATTAGCTGTTGGATTATCTTCAAGCGTTATATAATCCCGATACCAACTACAACAATCGGAACCACTTATCGCAGCAAAGTAATAAGCTCCACCCAAAACGCCATCTGGCTCAGATGTTGGTGTACCTATAACCGTTCCATGATTTTCGTTACCACTTTCATCAGGAACAATACCATCCACAAACTCTTGGTCAAATGAAAAATAAACTAATAAGCTGTCATTCAAGTCAGCCCAAGCAACTGGAAACCAAAATGACCCCATTGTCAGAGCCATCAAAAGTACCGTGCGTAATTTACATTTAAGTCTTACCATCGTATTTCTCCTTATATTGCCACCCAAGGGCAAACATTAGCGAGCGTGGGACGTACCCCGGAACGAGCTGTATAAAAGGAGTCCAAGATTTATCTTGGACGAGCCGAACACGTCCAAGATAAATCTTGGACTCCAAAATACATTAAAAACACCAACATAACATCGTTTGTTAAGTTAAAGTACGCTGCGTGTCTCAAAAAATCTGGAGCATTTTAAATAATCTGGCCTAACAATTGAATAACACATTGAATAACACCAACACAATATTATCTGTCATAATAAAGTATTAGGACTTATGCATTGTCAGACCGATAAAAATATGTTAGGCACAGCTTAAATATCAAAAAATTCAGGAGAACAAAAAGCGTGGCCAGGGAGCAGAAAAATGCTCCAATGCTATTCCCATATAATCAGTATTGTCTAAAAATTTTTTAATGTCAAAAAAAAATTTAACCTTCGCCTCGAATGTTTAATAATATGTTTTTATTTCAAATACTTGGATTAAAAAAATCTGTTGACGAGACTATAGTACAACTAATTATGAAATAAACGAATTTAATAACACTTCGGTAACGAAGTTTCAAAAATAGGATTTCTTTGACATCATTATGCTATCTCAAAAGCTTAATTACCAAGATAAATCTTGGACTCCTTTCTGACAAATCGCTTTAAAACCGGCTTGAATAAAAGCATTATCGCTTGAGCCGTTGTTTTTGTTGTCGCCAAAAAAATATCAATTAACTTGTGCATCGCGTCTTTTAAAATTCTGGTTTCTTTTTTCATCACAATGGACTAAGATATAAATCTGGTTACGGTTAGGAAAGTCTTTATGATGAAAACAGTGATGAGCTTGAATTGTACTCCAATGATTATCCGTTCCCAAGTTGTTTAATGTTTTATAACGAGATAAAACCCTTGCATGTTGATTTAAAAACGAGGCGACTGCAATGAAATCTATTAAGAATCAATGTCCTTTATGTAAAGGGCCAATGGGCAAAGGGAAAACAACTTTTACGGCGGATTTGGGATTTGGTGTGGTGGTAGTCAGAGAGGTGCCAGCTATAGTATGCGAATTGTGTGGTGCTGACTGGATTGAAGACAAGGTTGCTGAAAAAATTGAAGAAATAGTCGAATCCGCCAAAAGAAATTACCAGACAGTAGCCGTCTCCCATTGGCAATACGAAAAAACAAGGATGGCTATGTAAATTATTTGGACGAGCATCAAGGAGTGATCTATCCGTTGTACTTGACTGCGTTAACTACAAGGATCGCGATGGATAAGTCAAAACCGATACGAGACTCTATTTTTTTTTATCGAGACTTATGCTTGGTTTTTGGATTAGTTTTCGTTGCAGGACGCGGAGCGTCCAGGCAGGCATTCCCACGCAGAGCGTGGGAACGAGAAAAAACTTGGAACGAGCCGGTGGGACAACCAGACCAAAATTAGGTATTGGCTACCTTTGTTTCATTCGCCACAAAATTATCTGAGTCTGGTTTTTTGAGTGACACTTTGATCACTAAACTACCATCTTCTTGCTTTATTTCCTTAACTTCAAAAAAATCTTGACCTTTTAGTGCTTTGACAGAAAGCGTTCTGCTACCACTTTTCATTTTCTTATTTTTAATGGCATCATATAAAACGGTCAAAATGGAGGCAAGAGCTATACAAGCCCCTGCTAGCAACACACTTCCACTGAGAGGATCCAAATTCATTTTTAATTCTCCTTATTTTCCGTTGTAGTTACATTTTCTGTAATGAATATGCAACAACTACTGGTTATAACTGAAAAAATGAACAGCCATAGAGACACTGTAGCCACGATATCACGTTTTAAGTCTATTCCTCCAAACGAAACATTCGCGTAGTATAGCGAAGATATGATTATAATGAGAAGAGAACAAAGCCCAATGAATTTCGTGAGTGCAGGTGGTGTTGCTGCCGGAGAAGATGCAACTTCAAATAACTCGCCTAAGGCAATCCCACAAAGAGTGATGCTGGCAAGAAGTATCTCGCCACCTCCAAACAGTAACTCCAAGGTTATTTTTTCCCCTCTACTTATTCCTAAAAGGTAATTAACAAGGAAAGGAAGAAGGGCAAATACCACGCTAAATAATACCCAAGTCACTAATTTACTTGTTTTATATTTTTTATTCATGGGAATATCAATCCAATTAAAACTGCCATTTATATGCAAAAATAACACACACTTTGGCGGTTAGCAACAGTTACGATCATTTTTTGGGTGGTTAAAACTAAACTGATTTTTGTGGGATGGCAGGATATATATTCAATAGGCTTGGTTGAAGTTGCGCTTTCGGCTGCCCATTGTATTGCCTTAAGTATATTAGTCTTTCCGCTACCATTGCGCCCAACGAGCACACATCCCCATTTACTGAGGTCGATAACAACATTTTTCTCGTTCCCACGCTCTGCGTTTTTCTCGTTCCCACGCAGAGCGCACTCACTTATACACAAGTTTTTTTGTAGGGTGGATTAAGCGATAGCGTATCCACCAACCCTTTGAAATTTATAACAATGGTGGGTTTCGCTCTCGCTCTACCCACCCTACAGAATATTATTATATTTCAAATACTTAAATATTTATGTATAAGAGAGTGCGCAGAGCGTGGGAACGAGAAAATAGGTAGGGCTAACTCATAAACCCCAACTGTCTCCACGCCTCATAAATAATCACCGCAGCAGCATTGGATAAATTCATACTACGACCCCGCACCGGAATCCGTATCACCCGCTCAGGCGGTAATTGATCCAACAAAGTTTGCGGCAAACCTCGCGTTTCAGGACCAAATAAAAAACCATCTTCTGCCTGATAGCTTGGGACTGTATAACACGTTTCTCCCCGAGTTGAACAAGCGAATAAGCGTGGTACTTGAACTTTTTCCAAAAAAAGCGCCAGAGATTGATATTCATGAATACGCGCATATTCGTGATAATCCAATCCAGCACGTTTCAGTTTTTTATCATCCAAATCAAACCCAAGCGGATGAATTAAATGCAATTGCACATTAGTATTGGCACACAAACGGATAATATTGCCAGTATTAGGTGGTATTTCAGGTTCATAAAGAATACAATGGAACATATTTTTTTTAATTAAATGAGATTCTTGTTTTTAATAAATTAGGACTGACGCACTGAGTACAACGGATTAACGGAATAAACGGATAAAATATACAATAGATTCAGCGTTAAGCTTAGCTTTCTGTTTTTTAAATCCGTTGATTCCGCTAATCCGTTGTACTCATTATTATGAGTGCGTAAGTCCTATAAATAATAAAAATAATAATACTTAAAGTTTAATTTCGCAAACATAATATGAATAACCCCATAAACAAAACTCAGCTCATTACTCAACTACAGGCGATATTACCCACCGCCTCAGTGCTACATGAGACAGAAGAACTCAGACCTTACGAATGTGATGGATTATCCGCCTATCGAAAACTGCCTTGGGTAGTGATCTTGCCTGACACCATTGAACAAATCCAAACTATTATGCGCTTATGTCATCGCCTAAATGTGCCCGTAGTCGCCCGTGGCGCCGGCACCGGACTATCAGGCGGAGCGCTACCCGTTGAACAAGGTATCTTATTAAGCCTAGCTAAATTCAAAAACATCATTAATATTGATCCAGCCAAACGCCTTGCCCGCGTACAACCCGGTGTGCGAAATTTAGCCATTTCTCAAGCCGTTGAACACCTTGGCCTTTATTATGCACCTGATCCCTCCTCCCAAATTGCCTGCACCATCGGCGGAAATGTCGCAGAAAACTCAGGTGGCGTACACTGCCTAAAATATGGACTGACAGTACACAATATTCAACAACTCAAAATAGTGACTGTCGAAGGTGAAATATTAACCATTGGGCATGGCGGCTTAGATTCTCCCGGTTATGACTTATTAGCATTAATGACCGGCTCCGAAGGTATGCTTGGCATTATTGTTGAAATCACCGTTAAATTATTACCCAAACCAGAACGCGCCCAAGTATTACTCGCCGCCTTTGACGATATAGAAAAAGCGGGGGCTGCGGTTAACAATATTATTTCCGCTGGCATTATTCCAGCCGGATTAGAAATGATGGACAAACTAGCCATTCAAGCCGCTGAAGACTTTGTCCATGCCGGTTATCCACAAAACGCTCAAGCTATCTTACTATGTGAACTAGATGGCGTGAATGAAGAAGTCTCCGAAAACATTCTCTCTGTCCGTCAGACACTACTACAAAGCGGCGCCACACAAGTCCGCACCGCCAAAGACGAACAAGAACGACTAACATTTTGGAAAGGACGCAAAGCCGCTTTTCCCGCAGTCGGCAGAATTTCGCCAGATTATTACTGTATGGATGGCACCATTCCCCGCAAACGGCTCCCAGAAGTACTAAAAACTATCTCAGACTTATCCAAACACTACAAACTACCCGTCGCCAATGTATTTCACGCCGGCGATGGCAATTTACACCCACTCATTCTCTACGATGCCAACAAACCCGGAGAATTAGAACGCACCGAAGAATTTGGCGGCAAAATACTAGAATTTTGCGTCAAAGTCGGCGGCACAATCACCGGCGAACACGGCGTCGGCATGGAAAAAATTAATCAAATGTGTGTACAATTTAACGCATTAGAATTAACACAATTTCATGCCATCAAAGCCGCTTTTGATCCCAAAGGGCTACTCAACCCCGGTAAAGCCGTACCAGAATTACACCGTTGCGCTGAATTTGGAGCCATGCACGTACATCATAGTCAACTGCCATTTCCTGAACTAGAACGCTTTTAAAATATGACAGAACTACAACAACAAGTGCAAACCGCCATAAAAACAGCCACCCCGCTGTCTATTCGCGGCGGCAATAGCAAAGCTTTTTATGGGCGTAAGCCGACTGGCACCCCACTGAACCTAAGTGCTCACCGTGGCATTACCAATTATGAGCCCACAGAATTAATAATAACAGCACGCGCCGGCACCCCATTAAAAGAGATTGAAAATACCCTATCAACTGAAAATCAAATGCTTGCATTTGAACCGCCCGCCTTTGCTGAAACAGCCACCTTGGGCGGCACTATCGCCTGCAACTTTTCAGGACCACGCCGCCCTTACACCGGCGCCGCCCGCGACTTTGTCTTAGGCTGCCAACTCCTAAACGGCAAAGGAGAAATCCTGCATTTTGGCGGCGAAGTCATGAAAAATGTTGCCGGCTATGACGTATCACGCCTGATGGCAGGCGCACTGGGCACACTGGGCGCCTTACTCGAAATATCGCTCAAAGTCTTACCCAAACCAGAAACCGAATTAACGCTGCACCAAGAATTGTCCACAGAATCCGCACTCAAACACCTACATGAATGGGGACTCAAACCATTACCAATCAGCGCAAGCTGCTTTTATGACAATCAACTATTTATTCGCTTATCAGGCTCAGCCGGAGCGGTTGCCGCCGCACAAAAAACCATTGGCGGTGAGACCCAGAATAACGTTTTTTGGCAACAACTCAAAGAACACCAATTGCCATTTTTTAATACCAGCACACCGCTCTGGCGTTTATCATTAAGCTCGGACACGCCCCCAGATGGCGAATGCTTATACGAATGGGGCGGCGCACAACGCTGGTTAAAAACAGACACTGAGGCGGCTATTATTCGTCAAACCGCCCAAAATGCTGGTGGACATGCAACACTGTTTAGAGCATCATCAGAAGATAGCGAAATATTTCATCCCCTGCCACAAGGCATGATGCGTATTCATCAACAACTAAAACAGGCATTTGATCCTAACAGAATTTTTAATATAGGTAAGATGTATCAAGAGCTTTAAATGCAAACAAAAATCACTAAAAAATACCGCCAAACAGGGGCAGAATCCATTTTACGCGCCTGCGTACATTGTGGATTTTGCACCGCCACCTGCCCAACTTATCAATTATTAGGCGACGAACTAGACGGACCTCGTGGCCGCATTTACCTCATCAAACAAGTTTTGGAAGGCAATACAGTCACTGAAAAAACCCAACTTCACCTAGACCGTTGCCTCACATGCCGCGCTTGTGAAACCACCTGTCCATCAGGCGTGCGTTATGGAGCTTTGCTTGACATTGGACGCCGCATTATTGAGCGTGAAATACCCCGCAAACCATTGGTTTCATTAAAACGAAAACTCCTACGCACAATCCTTCCTTATCCCCGGCGCTTTGCACTCTTGCTGACATTAGGGCAAACCATCAAACCCTTGTTGCCCCAGTCACTGAAACGCAAAATTCCCCTCACCCAGAAAAAAACTCAATGGCCTAAAACCCATTTACCACGCAAAATGCTAATCTTGGAAGGATGCGCTCAAAGCATCGTCACCGCAAACACGAATGCAGCAACAGCGCGAGTACTGCATAAACTGGACATTCAGCTCATCACAGCACCAAACGCTGGCTGCTGTGGCGCGGTGAGCCACCACCTTGCGGCAGAACAAGAAGGACTGGCCTTTATGCGCCAAAATATTGACGCTTGGTGGCCTTATATAGAAAAACAAGACATTGAAGCCATTGTGATAACAGCCAGTGGATGCGGAACAATGATTAAAGAGTATGGAGAATTACTCAAAGATGACGACCACTACGCCGAAAAAGCCAAACAAATTTCACAATATGCTAAGGATATCGGAGAAATATTGGAAAAGGAAACCTTAACACAATTCAACACGACCAAAAAAAATCAAAAAATCCAAAAAATCTCTTTCCATAATCCTTGCACATTACAACATGGGCAAAAATTAAATACCGTGGTGGAGACTATTTTGAAGGGAATAGGCTTTGAGCTTTTGCCAATTTCTGACTCACATTTATGCTGCGGCTCAGCGGGGACTTATTCCATTCTCCAACCAGAACTCTCACAACAACTTCTCACCAATAAATTGCACTCACTACAAAAAGGCTCTCCTGATGTGATTGTGACCGCGAATATTGGCTGCCAAATGCACTTAGCGACTCGGGCGGATGTACCGGTAAAACATTGGATCGAGTTAATTGATGACTCCCAAAACGTTTGACATATATATAGTTTATTTGATATTTTTTTTTCTTGACGTGTTGGAATACAAAGCTTCAGCTTTGTCAGACAGTACAAAGCTAAAGCTTTGTACTCCAATAACTTATGTTACAGCGTACTAGGGATAACGTCCCCAAAAAGTGAGGTATATATATGACAGAACGAAACGAAGTAACGAAGCGAAGCGAGATCAAAGCCGTCTATTATGGACAAGTAGAATTAATACCCGGCATTGTTTGTGATGGTTATGTGCTGGATGACGATACTGCTGTGATGAGTGAAAGAGGGACTGCTGATTTGTTGGGAATGGCAAATACTGCTTTGCAGAACATGGCAACTACTGGTGTCCCAAAATCGCTGAGACCGTTTATTGACAAGGGTTTTAGCATGGCAACTACTTTGATAAAAGTGACTGCAAAGAATAGTCATTATAAGGGTAGAAAAATTGTTGTTTATGATAGCAACAGTATAGACGCAATACTTCGGGCTTATGTAATGGCAGTGGGACATAATGCACTCCAGAAGAATCAGATGCATATTGGACGAAGATGTGTACTTTTATTTTCCTCTTTAGCCAAAACAGCCCTAGATGCTGCCATCAAAGAAGCCTGCGGACTATCTCCCAATATTCAGCAAACGGTCCAAAAAAACTACATAGATGCCGTCAAACTCATCAAAGAATTTGGCTTTACCTGCACCGCTGGTGATGACATTGCCATCAAAAAGGACATTACCCAATTCCTTGAAGTGCCAGAAAGTACCCTCAACAGTTTTCTTAGAAAACACAAAAGCGACATCCAACCCATTCAACTGAATGTGGCAAGCATTCGATCTTTTGGTGGTAAAGCATCACGTATGAATGGCTACCACCTTGACGATGTGACAAAAATTGCCTTGGGGATGGACTCTGTCATTGGTATCGAACTCAAAAAGAAAGTATTTGGTCAAATAGGTAGTTTTGCCACACCAAATACTTGTGCCGAAGTGCAATGGCGAGAAGTGCTATCCAAGGTTTTTGAAGGCTTTGATTTGCACTTTAACTATCCCATTGGTAAATACAAAGTTGATTTTTTTGTGGCAAAACTCATGTTGGTTTTAGAATGCAATGGCTACTACCATCGTTATTCTGATGCCAAACAAGAAAAAGAACGGGAAAAGCTGATTATCCGACAATATAGCTTAGTTCGTTTTCACCATAAGATCACTTTAGAAACACTATTCAACGGCATTTTACAAGCCAAACCCGGCACGACGGTTAAATTATACGATTTAAAACAGCTTGGTCAAGAAATGCCTTTTAATATTAACCCCTTAAATATGGCCTAATTTTTCAGGCGTGGAAATCGGGTGCGTAGGACGCACCCTACGCTCGCTAATTTATATACTATTTGTCAACCCCAAAAAACATTTAGTCAATGAACCGGGGCTGCCTTTGAAAATTTCAAAGGATGCACATTATACACTATTTGTCAACCCAAAAAAACTTGATCATCGAGTGATATTAAAACCTCAATCAGTTTGTCCTCAATGTATGGCGATAAGTAGTCATCAAATTTTGCCTTGCTTTTTCAGGACATTAAGAACATCCCTTAGTGTATTAAGGCGCAATTTGAGTGCTTGCCCGTTTTTAGTTAAGAAAGCATTGTAGGCCGCTTGCTCCCCATAAGTTCTTTGCTCTTTGGTGATAGAAATATCACTACTCTGATTTTGAAAAGTTCCTCTCTGAACGACTACCTGTCCGTTTGTCGAATCAAATAGGGTCTTGGCTAAGAAGAGTGTCATATCAGGAACACGATGAAGGGGGAGCTCTTCTGATTGACGACTCCATTTATTCCCTATATGGCGCATAGTTTTTATGGATACCTCGTCAGGGTCATATTGGGCCTGACCAATTGAGATATATCTCATGTCCGTATTCCCAGAAGAAATACCATCAAAATGTTCATAAGGAAGCGCATAAAAAGGTTTGTGCTCCAGGTGTTGAGGTAAAGCCTGTCTCGGATTACAAGCGTTTGTCGGTGGATTCAGTGTGTAGGGCATAAAAAATCTCCTAAATTTCTCAGGTATTGGTTGCAACTAAATTTAGTAAAGGTAGTAAAGGCACTAAAATTAGTAAAGGCCGTATAACAACAAATAATCTGATGTCAAGTTTTTTATTAGGACGAGAGTGAAAAAAAGTGCATGGCTAATGCCGATTCAGTGTTAGCTTTGCGTGTAGTTAGAGCCAATCTATCAATGGAACTCGATGATCAAGTTTTTTTTACTTGACAAAAATCAAACTGGGTTAACATTAAAAACATAATTAAAAATTAATGAGTTATTAAATATTAGCCATGGACATTAAGCGTTAAAATCGATCAAGTTTTATAAATTTTCGATTAATCGATGACCGCATAAGAGCACTTCATGAGACAGGATTTTTTGACTGATTTTACTATATTTCAATGAGTTATTAAAATTTTCCCGTATGTGAGACACAAGTCAGTCATTGTGTCAAGCCAAAAAAACTTGATCATCGAGTAAAAGGAGTCCAAGATTTATCTTGGACGAGTCGAATGCAAAAATTCAAAAGAGGAACCAATGAAACTTTATATTTCTGCTAACCAAATTTTAGAACTTGACGAAATTATTCCCAATGCCGTCATGACACGCCTTGCTGCGATACCCAAACTCAAGCTGGCACGATCCATCCTTTACGCCGGAGAAAACGGAAATCAAATCGTCTACCGCTATGGCGATGAAGAAATGACACGCACAGACTTGCAAGCCTTAGTACTCAAACTCGCGGGCTATTTTAAAAAACTGAATATAAAAAAGGGAGATCGCGTTTTGTTTCTCCTTCACGATACACCAGCCTTTAGTGCAAGTTTCCTCGCTGCCATCTGGATTGGCGCTGTTCCAGTTCCAATCACGCCGCGCTCCAAATCAGAAACATTGAATTACATCATCCAAGACAGCGAAACACGCTTTATCATTGCAGAAGCAGAAAGTCTCCCTGCTATTGACGAGGCACTAGGCGGCAAATCTCGTCCCAAAGTGATTTTCCAAGACCTCTATATTCCATCAACACCCAATATTCCCAAAGGCGTGATTTCCCTGTCCAAGTGCCACAATTCGCACGAGACTGTGGAATGCGTAGAGTCCGAGTCGCAGGATATCGTTTTCTGGCAATATACATCGGGCACGACAGGCAAACCAAAAGCAGTGATGCACACAGCGTATGGGATGTTAGCAAACACCGAACTTTATGCGGCTCGAAGCTTAGGCATTGGTCCTGGCGACACGCTTTATTCAATTGCAAAGATGTTTTTCGCCTACGGTCTTGGAAATAACCTGTTTTTCCCCTTATTATTGGGAGCGACGGCAATTCTTGATCGAGAATGGCCGACCCCAATGAGCGTTGCAGACAATATTTCAAAATATCGTCCGAGCGTTTTTTTTGGTGTGCCCGCCATGTACCAAATGCTTTTGGGCAACAAGGACAAACTTAACCGCATTGCGATCTCCGCGCCGCGTACTTATGTCTCGGCAGGCGCACCTCTCCCCGCTGCGATTTTTGAACGCTGGCAGAAATTGACAGATAAGAAAATTCTCGACGGCTTGGGTGCCACCGAAGTGGGGCACATTTTTCTCGCCAGTGATCGAAAATCGGCACGACCGAGTGCCACAGGTAAAGCAATCCCTGGCTACGAATTCCGCATTGAAGACGCTAATGGCAACCAAGTTGCTATGGGTGAACAAGGCGTGCTATGGGTGCGAGGCCCCAGTATTTGCGCTGGCTATTGGCAAAAGCCCGAAACGACCAAAGAACGTTTTCAGCATGGATGGTATCGTACTGGAGACATGTATTCGTGCGATGCTGATGGATATTATTATTATCACGGGCGCGAAGATGATCTTTTCAAAGTAAAAGGTCGCTGGGTTGTGCCAGCCGAAATTGAAAGCTTAGTCAGTACAGAATTTTATGACGTTATCGAAGCAGTGCTTATACCAGTAAATGACCGCGATGGTTTGACACAATCCGTGCTAGTCTTGCGTACTGCATTAAATGAGGCCAAAGCGCATAAGCTCCGCGAGCAGATCGCTGATTTTCTGCCTCACAAGGTAGAACAATTTAAAAATCCAAGTGCCATTCACTTCGTAGCGGATTTTCCTCGCAACGATAATGGAAAACTTTTACGCAAGGCACTTTCAACGTCCCTTCAGGCGAACAATTGAAAAATGAAATCACATCTACAGCTCAACAATGAAAACCTTAGCCATCTTACAGAAGTAGGTGAAAAACGGACTTATGATCTATACCAACCATTGGTTTCCAAAAACATAGAAAACTTCATAGGTATATCAAAGATACCTATTGGTGTCGCTGGACCTCTTATAATGAAATCGGAGCATGTTAGGAAAAACGAAGAGATTTATGTGCCCTTAGCCTCGACTGAAGGCACAATCGTTGCTTCGACTTCGCGTGGCATGAAAATGTTGCGACTATCAGGCGGAGTTTGTACCTATACCACTCGCACAGGCTCCATTCAAAGAGCGCCCTGCTTTCGATTCGCAACACCTATTGAAGCCCGCACATTCGCTGAAAGTTTAAAAGATTGGGAATGGCTACGACCGATTGCAGAGTCCGGCACTTCCCATGGCAAGCTATTAGATATTTCTACCTTTGTCATCGGACGTTACACACATCTGAGAATTAGTATGTATCCCGGAGATTCTTATGGTGCAAATATGGTGAGTAAAGCCGCGATAAAGGTTATTAGGGCTATTTTAGATAAATTCCCAAGCATTGAGAAATCTTATAGTGAAGGTGGCTTATCTAGTGAGAAATCACCCTCATCAATTGGAATGATGTTAAGTCGTGGACGTTCGGTTGTCGCAACGGCTGACATCCCAAAACAAGTGTTAGCTGAAATAGGACGAGCGAGACCTCAAGATATATTAGAGTTCTATGAAATTTGGGAAACGGCGACAGAATTTCGAGGGGGAGTGCCATCTACCGCCGGCGTTATTAATACATTGTCTGCCGTTTATGCCGCAACCGGACAAGATTTGGCTTGTATTCCAGAAAGTAGAACATCCAAATACAATTTAAATTATGATACTTCCACAAATATCTTACGCTGGGAACTCATTATGCCAACAGTAGTATGCGCCACAGTGGGTGGCGGGACACATTTACCGACACAAAGCGAATGTTTGAAAATGTTGGGATGCTTTGGAAATGACAAAGTGGAGCGTTTTGCGGAGATAATCGCAGCAACTGCGCTAGCACATGAAATTTCGTTTGTGTCTGCGGCTTGTGCCTCTGGGGCGACTGGTTGTGAGTGGTTAGAAGCACATGCCGCTCTGAGTTCCAAAGATACATAAGTCGGCTAGCGCCCAAGATAAATCTTGGACTCCGACCTTGACACGCGCATATTCCATCCGTTCTTCGGGATCAGGATAAATCGCGTAGATGGTGCCATCAGGACTGATATTGATCAGATAGCAATAATAATCCCGCCTAGATTGATTGTGCAAAGTCAAACTGAGCATCTCATCTAAACGACGTTTCCCAATTTCCTGCAAACGAAAAGTGCTCTTCTTGTCATACAAACCCAAGTCATGCACTTGCATACAATCTCCCCCAGTCGGACAAGGTGTGAGAATATCCGCTTGCACAGTCACAGGTAAAGTGGCACCGCGATAGCGTCTCTGGAGAGCTTTAACTTCACGAACACGCGCCAAGTGGTTCAAATTGTACTTGACCAATTCAACCCCTTTGCTTGGATCATCGAATTTAATTTGCAGCTTTTTATGTAATAAGTGTTGATCGGGCGTGAGTATCCATAATTCGGGTGCTTGATTAGGAAATGATTTTGGTAAAGCGTCGTTATCCTTTTCAAAAATGGCTTGCCCATCTCTCCCCCGCTTGGGACGTAATAGCTGTAAACGTAAATCTGTCTGTTCCGGTTTATTAGTGAGAACATAGCCGGGAAGTTCGCTGGTGCCTTGAAAAGCGGCGCGTATGGCTTGCAATAGGGGCCGATCTTTAGGATAATCCGCAGACAGGTACACCTTGATAGGGTCAAAACGGTAAGCATGGCTTTTTTCTACCACTAAATCACCAACCTTAAACGCGCCAACCACCGTTGTTTTGGCCTCACTTTCAAAAGTCCCCACTTTGGTAATTTCAAGACGGGCTCTGTTTTCTGATTGTAAACGATAAATAGAGCCAACAGTGACACCAGCAGTCGCGCCGGCTTGAATTTTGATCCTTTCACCTTTAACGCTGCTCACAGCAACGGTGGCCACTGGCGGAGTCAAATGGCCCCCAAAAACTTGTCGATGACGCTCTCCCTCCAATTGTGGCCTTTGCGCTTCTCCACGGATAGAGAATACTGGTGTCTGGGCACGTTTAAATACCTGATTCCAAGTATCTCCCACTTGTGCCTGTTGCAAGGCTTTCGCCCAGTGCCAAGTGAATAGCCCATAAAATTTACCATCATCTCCGGCGGTTTCAGCGGCAAACTCCTTGTCTCGTGCGGCACCGATATGGATACCATGATATTCATTAAGTTGAGTATAAGCCCTTCTGCCCAGCGGATGAGAACGCTCATCGGGTTCTAAGCCGCGACTGACGGGGGCATTTCCACGAGCAACGGTGGCGGAATGACAAGAATCGGAGACAAATATCACTTGAGCCGTTTTAGCATAAATCGCGGCCAACCAAGCGTTAATTTCATCATCTAACACTTCATAATTATCTATCTCATTTATCTCATTTATCTCATTTTTCCGCCCGGGCTGACGAGTGCCGAATGAGACCCAAGTTTGATCTTGGCCACTTCGTTCATCACCGTTTAAATCAGGCGTTTGGGAGCCATGTCCGGCGTAATGGATATAGACAAAATCGTTGGGTTGAATCCGCTTAATCAGCGTTTTAAAGGCATTTTCAATACAGGTGTGGGTGGCCTGTTCATTTAACAGAGTAATAAAATCATCGTTTTGAAAATCAAACTGGGTACGCAATACGCCTTGCATTAATTTGACATCATTGATCGCGCCTCCGAGATCAGATATCTTGGGGTGATTGTATTTTTCGATACCAATGAGCAGGGCATGTTTGCTACTGGGGGTTTTTTTGGGCTGTACAGTCTGACATAGGGCCGGCGATTTATTTTCGTCAGGCGGAGGGGGAGGCGGTGAAGTTGATCGTTCAGGCATACAGCCCGATAGGTGAAAGCTCAATATTAATAGTAGTGGTATGGTTTTTCGCATATTTGTATTTCCTTTTACCATTAGTTGTACTCAGCATCACGACAAAAAACGTTGTTCTAAGAGTTAGATTGGGGATAAGTTTTGCCAACCCGTTTGTGAGAAATCCTATTTTTTAAAAAAATAGGATTTCTTTGACCATCCTCCCAAATTGAGTTTGGGAACGAGAATGCGTAACATCAGTTATTAAGGGACAAGTCTAATGTTTGTACAACGTAAAATCATGATCAAACCATAAAACAAAGAAAACCTCTTTTTGACGATAACCAACCATAGCCTTTTTGCCACTGTATCGGAATGCTAGAAAATGGTCAACATCGTCACTCATAAACGGCGGGAATGGCGCATTTATACTGTTTTTGTGAATTTTCTAAAATCCTAAGCCATGCCTAGACTTTTGCTTGAGTTCTTTCCAAGAAATATTCCGCCTTTTATAAATCGCATCAGAAAATGAAACTTTATCCTCTTTAGTCAGTTCTGAAAATCCATATTTGGTGTTGTCTTGAATCCATTGAAGTGAAAATAGGGGAGGCATACTATCATAGTCAGGAGACAACTCCGACGCAAAAATCCTCTTACCCTTATTTGCCCCTGCTTTTTTAAATCGGCTTGGTTTTTTATCTCCCATCTAGCCTTGTCTTAAAATATTCTTTCAATTCAGACTTAGGGATAACACCCATATCAAATTCATGATTTTTCCAAGGCGGTTCCTCGTGTGTCATTTCCCTTAATTTCCAAGCGGCATATTGTCCAAAAACACGGTAAACCTCTTCAACCAATTCAAACTCGTCTTTGCTCAATTGCTCAAGACTAAAATCATCAGGCAAAGGTAAACAATCTTTAACAGGCTCTGCCTGATATAAATCATGCACGACTGGACCCTGTTTCCAAGCCTTAATTTCATCATCGAATAGTGGCTTGTCAAAAAGGGCTAAATGAAAACCTTGTGCATAGTAAACTAACTTTTGAAGTTTAAGGTTAGTGATGCCTTCACCATCATTTTTATCATCAAGCAAAAGAAAGCTCTTGCCAATATCATAGACGGAAGCCATTTTTTTTTCTCCTTATGTTTCGTTTTCTACCCATTAGTGCTCAACCCCATACAACACAAACGCCGCCCAATACTTAGGTTTACTATACTCTCCCCCCCTTTTAATGAACTCGCGCTTAGTCGCTGTCAACGCTTTGATTTGTCCTACTCCCGCCTTCAATTTCCTAAAAAAGCTGGTGATAAACTCTGCCGTCACCTTATCAGAAATTGACCATAAAGTCAGCACAGTATTTTTATTACCAGCGACATAAAAGGCATAAGGCAATCCCATCACGCCTTCTCCGCCAACCACTTCACCCAAGCCCGTTTCACAGGCGGATAATACCATTAAGTCACTTTTTAAGTCATAGCCCGTCCATTCGCCAGCGGTGACGTAACCATCAATGCCTGCTGGATTATTGACTTGCCCTAACACTAGCGCAGACAGGGCGGGCACCTCTTGGCTCAAATAGCCATGCGCCGAAAATACTAAATAACGGTATTTGGCTAATACGCCTTGTTTACTGAGGTTTTGTAGCATCATTTCGGTGGCATCCGCTTGTTTATAGATGCGTGGCTTTTGTCCTTTAAAGAGTTTTTCTAATTGTTTTAGCTCCTTCAAGGTGCCGGGTAGAGCTGCCCCGATTCGATATGCCCGCTTTATCGCGTTTTTGCAGCATTGCCAATATGGATAAGGATTGCACATAGCTGATTTGATGTTGTGCAATGACTGGCTGTTTTTTTCCTTTAAAATGCAAGGTTTCAAAGGGTATCAACGCTAAAGCGCCTGACGGTGAGATAATCCAATGCGGTTTATCTTTGATGATGTTTTTTAGTGGCTCTAATAAACGTTTTCCAAGTTTTATACCAAGAGCTTGTGTCTTTTGAACCGTCTTAGCTGGATGGGGTCTGTAAACTTGATTTTGACCCCGACGGCTATCTTGGACAGGAGCCAGTCCGCGACGGTTTGAAGCGTAGGGTGCGTCCTACGCACATTTTTGTCAGTGTCAATCAATTATAGGTGACTTTATTTTCCCTCCTAGCGTCGGGACAAGCTTTTTTTGAAAAATTTGAATTGTCAGTGACGAATAAGGTTTGCAACAACTCCGTTCGCCAAGTTTTACCCCAATGCTTGATGAAATGCCGCAAAACTCTTAGGGCATTTTTCTTCAATAATATTTATATCAGATAATTCAGCGATTTCCCAACGAGTATATTTATTATCTGGCCTATTCGCTTTCTGACAAATACGTTTAAAATACTGATGAGGATGGTTAGCAGTCGGATCGTTCCTTTTTCCCCATATTGTCTCTGGATCAGTTGGGAGTGCTTTTAAATCACTCAATCCCAAAGCTGCCCAAGCCTGACTATCACAGAGCAACCAACTTTCGGAGGCACTTTTTGGAACGCAGGCAATAGGGGCACCTTCTACTGCGCTAAAGCCATCCAATATTTCCTGGTATTTTACTTTCCATTGTTTTAAATCTTTCGTATCAGCATCCACCATGAAAACCACAGCATCATAACCCTCACGTTTGGCAACCATCATAGCAGAAAATGCTTTCTCTCCGTGCCCCCAAACCGCTTTTTTTTGCCACTAAAGGAAAGAAATATCCAAATTAGGCTTCATTTTACGGATAAATTTTTGTATCCAGCCTTCGTTAATATCATAACTATTTTTGCGAGGATAATATGTTTTTCCCGTCATGCTCACCTTCTCCACAAATGAGTATTTTCATCAAATTTCCCCCTTGAACGACGAGAAACCGCATCTCTAACCCATTGTTCTAGGGTGTTGCTTGAAGTATGAAACCAAATTTCACCCGCGCCTTGATATTCAAAGTCTTTTTGTATTTCATTGATTTCATCAAATCCGACTGAAATAGCCGCACCATTTGTGTTGCGAGCGACAAAACGTATTTGTTCCGCTTGAAACCGATTCACTAAAACCGGGGAATGTGATGTCATAATTAACTGGGCTAATTGCTCTTGATGAATGTTCTCAATTAAGTCCGGTAAAATATGAGGATCAAGCCCGTCTTCAACTTCATCAATCAATATCAGACTGATTTTATCACCTAATTCTGGTAGTGATGCCAGCGTGATGAGACGCAAGTATCCATCACTGATATGTTCAACCGGTATGTACTGAGTATTTGAAAAATTTTCTGCAATTTGCAAATCAAACCAACCTGCACTTTTTTGAATCGTCTGAAGTGCTTTGAGTGATGGATAAAACTGGCTCAATCGCTTAACAATACGATCTTTTTGCGCTGGAGAAAGTGCAGCCAGAAAACCGCTTAAACCTTTGCCTTGATACCCCATTTGCAAGGAAGCGCTTCTGGCTCCGTGACGCATAATCGCAGGATTCATCAATGAACGTCGCGAGCTCCGTTACTTCGTTTCAAGAGAAAAAATGCCTTGCCCCCATTCTTGCACGGCTTTAGCAATTGCCCTGCTTTCTTCACTATTAATGATATTGGTATCCAATACCGAAAAAATTGAACCCGATAAGCGCAATCCTTCGATGAGGTTATGACCGACTTTGATGCCATTACCATTAGCGAACACTTCTACTTTTTTCTGCTGATTTTGAAATTTAAGACTTTCGCCTTTATTGAGATTTTCTTTAAAGTCCCATTGAAAAGCCCAAATAATTTGAGTCTCATCTTCTCTGCCAAAGGAGAGAACAACTTCAATCAAGTGAGATTTTTTAAAAACAGGCTTAATGGTTTCAACTAGCCATGCTCTCTCTTCAAAAAAACGCAAAGGCTCTCCTGACATAAACGCCTGAATAAAAGTGAAAATTTGCAAAATAGTGGATTTTCCGGCTCCGTTTTGCCCAATGAATATAGTAAGAGCCGGCTCTAAATCGGAATGAAAGTTATCAAGTGACTTAAAGCCATGCACTGACAATCGGCGCAAATGTATTCTGTTATTTAGCATTTTTCTTCTCCAAATGGGTTGATTAAACTCCATACAACACAAACGCTGCCCAATACTTCTGTTTACTATACTCTCCCCCCCTTTTAATGAACTCGCGCTTAGTCGCCGTCAACGCTTTGATTTGTCCTACTCCCGCCTTCAATTTCCTAAAAAAGCTGGTGATAAACTCTGCCGTCACCTTATCAGAAATTGACCATAAAGTCAGCACAGTATTTTTATTACCAGCGACATAAAAGGCATAAGGCAATCCCATCACGCCTTCTCCGCCAACCACTTCACCCAAGCCCGTTTCACAGGCGGATAATACCATTAAGTCACTTTTTAAGTCATAGCCCGTCCATTCGCCAGCGGTGACGTAACCATCAATGCCTGCTGGATTATTGACTTGCCCTAACACTAGCGCAGACAGGGCGGGCACCTCTTGGCTCAAATAGCCATGCGCCGAAAATACTAAATAACGGTATTTGGCTAATACGCCTTGTTTACTGAGGTTTTGTAGCATCATTTCGGTGGCATCCGCTTGTTTATAGATGCGTGGTTTTTGTCCTTTAAAGAGTTTTTCTAATTGTTTTAGCTCCTTCAAGGTGCCGGGCAGTTTGTTCCATTTTAGATTTAATTGTCTCAAGGCACGGCTATAATCGCCACCGCGTTTGACCATTTGACGCGCAATCTGAAAATCTGTTGCGCTGGGATTGCTTGTCGTCTTTTCGTAAATCGGCGCACCCATCGCTAATAAGCTGCCCCGATTCGATATGCCCGCTTTTTCGCGTTTTTGTAGCATAACCAAAATCGACAGAGATTGCACATAACTGATTTGATGCTGGACAATCACAGGCTCTTTTTCTCCCTCAAAATGCAAGGTTTCAAAGGGTATCAACGCTAAAGCGCCTGACGGTGAGATAATCCAATGCCGTTTATCTTTGATGATGTTTTTTAGTGGCTCTAATAAACGTTTTCCAAGTTTTATACCAAGAGCTTGTGTCTTTTGAACCGTCTTAGCTCGATGGGGTCTGTAAACTTGATTTTGACCCCGACGGCTATCTTGGACAGGAGCCAGTCCGCGACGGTAGGTATCCAACTCTTTTTCAAGATTAGGAAATTCGCCTAAATCGTGTGTGGTGAGTTTTCCGTTCGCTTGTAATGTCAATGCTAAAATATGACTTTCATCAATAAGATAGCTGATTAATACGGCATTTTTAGGCAAATATTTTGCACCCTCTTTGGCACCGATAATCTGCACTTTGCTCAGTTGGGCATATTTGGGGTATTTTGCCATTAATTTCTGATGAATGTCGTTGAGCTTTTTAACGAGTTGGTTTTTGTCGCGCTCTAAAGTCAGTTTTTCATTTAAGCGATTATTTTCTTGGGCTTTCCCTATGCGATCATTCAAAATAGCCAGCGTTTCTTCGTCTTTTTGCAGTTGTGCTTGCTCTTCTTTGGTGAGTCCACTTTGTTCAGCAGCGAGTGTTGCTGCCATTGATTGCAATAATGTACGCGCTTTCGTTTTTTCGGCTATCGAAAATGCTTTTTCAGGGCTAGATTGGCGCATGTATAAACTGGAAAGCGTAAAATAATCCGGTACCCATTTTTGAAATAAAAATTGGCGATTTTCTGCGGATAAGTGACTATTTCGTAATTTTTCCGCATTGTCCACGTATTCTTGAAAATGTTTAATGGCTTTGTTCATTTCTCCTTTTTTTGTATAAGCAGATGCTAAACTCGCCATATTTAAGAGTGTATCTGGGTGTCTTTTTCCGAGCACTTCTTTGAAATGCTGATAGCTGGTTTTAAATAAGGGCAAGGCTTTTGATAAGTTTCCTAAGCCTAGATAAACTTCTGCTAAATGATGCCGTGCCTTTATCGTCTTGACATTTTTTTCTCTGACTTTCAAATGATCATAGACTGCTTTAAGCAAAGGTAAGCTCTTTTTTAGCTGCCCTAAGTCTTTATAAATGAGCGCTAGATTTGCCTGACTTTGAATTGTATCTGGGTGTTCTTTTCCTAATGTTTTTTTAGAAAGATCATAGCTGGTTTCAAATAAGGGCAAAGCCTCTTCTAGCAGTCCGAGTTCTTGATAAATTTTGGCGAGATGTTGCAATCCTTTAAGTGTATTAGGATGTTCTTCTCCCAACGCAGCCTCCAAGCGATTATGAACGTCTTTAACCCAAGTTAAAATCTCTTTCTGGCGCCCTAATGCTTGATAAACTTTGGCTAGATTTCCAAAACTCTGAATAGTCTTTGGGTGTTGTTTTCCTAATTTTTTTTCTCTTGAAAAATAAACTTGTTCGGAGAGTCGCAAAGCTTCAGAGAGCTTGCCTAATCTCATGTAAAGAATTGCTAAATTTTCTAATCCATCAAGCGTATTTGTGTTTTCTGCTCCCAAGACTTCTGTTCTTTTTTTGAGGTTTTGTTTAGAAAAATATAAGGCTTCTGAGAATTGACTTAAATCGCTGTAAATTGAAGCAATCGTCTGCAAACTCTGTAAAACGTCAGGGTGGTTGCCCCCCAAAATCTTTTTGATTGATTGGTGACTTTGTTGAGATAAAGTTAAGGCTTTTTCTAGGCGCCCTTGGTTTTGATAAATGATGGCTAGATCATTCAGGGTTTGAACAGTATTTTGATGCTGTTTTCCAAAATATTTTTGGGATAAGGCATAGTTTTCTTCAAGCAAAGCTAAAGCTTCAGAAAAATGTCCTAGCTGTTTTTGCAATTCAGCCAGATTATTTTGGCCAATAATAGTGCCTAAGTTCTTTTGTCCTAGAATGGCTTTTTTTATTATGACAGATTTTTGAGAGGAGTTGAAAGCTTTTTGATATAAGCCCTTTTGGTAAAAATAATGGGTTTGCTTGTCATAGTTTTTAACTAATTCTTTAATGTCTTTTGTTGTACCACTAATACAACCAAGCAAACTAATAAGAACTACAGCTAATATTACAAATCTTCTTTTGAAGAGCATTATAAAATCTCCTTAATCAAGGAATTGAATATAAGTTATTAGTGCAGCCGGGCGGAAATTTTCACCCTCCTGCACCAGATAATGGAAATCTAAAATTCTATTCCATGTTTTTCATCTTGCTGTGCAACGCTATATATTCAGCAACATCATCAATTTTTTCTTTACTCACTTCTGCATTCAACATTTGTGGACCCAAAAACGGTATGCTAGCAGGTAGATAGGCTTTCTGAGCAACAGTCAGTGTAATTTTCCCTGAAGTATCTTGAACAGTATTAAACCCAGCATTAAACCCAGTGAAACTATTAAAAGCAACAACCTTTTGCCCAGTGATTAAGTTTGCTAGTGTAATATCGTGAGATTCATTTTCTTGGGCAATAGCAATGACTCCAGATGGGGTATTAAACCACTTAATACGCCAAAAATAATGACTGTAATTTGGATGTAATCCATTTAGAGTATAAAGAGACTCAAAAGAATGCATATTATGGCATTTTCTAACGTGATCATTCTGCCTTTGGCAATTAGAGTAAGTATGATCATCTTTTCCAAATATTGATATGTCGAACGGATGCACTTTTCCCGTTTTCAGATTGACTAACATGTAGTCTTCTTTTGTTGTCAAACCGAACGTTGCAGCTAGATCTATCGTTATATCCCATAAGCTTTGTATGTTATCAAGAGGATCATTACTGTTATCACTCCAAGTTTTGGTCTTTTCTAGTAATATGTAATTAGTACTAGAAACATCACCATTTTGGTAAGACGCTATATGGAAACCCTCTCCTGGAGTACCAAAATTTGAAAATCCCTTGCCGGGTAAATATCTGTATACAGAATTTCTACCCACGATTAGGAATCCTTTTGACAATAAAATCACATCTAAACCTTGAAGCTGTTTTTCATTGTTTGTTTGTATTGACAAAATACCCTTTCCAGATATACGCCCAGTGGCAATCGTAATCGGTTCTTCTACCAGTGGTACACGGCTACTTTTGATGACATATTCACCTAAGCCTGTATCTAGCAAATAGGTAACATAACCCGTTGAATGATTCACAGCATATTTGAGAATCTTTCCATCTGGATCTAAAAACTGTTGCCCATTGACGGTAAAACCCTTTTTATTTGGCTCGATTGTGACAGTTTCATCTAAGCTTTCCCATGACTGAAAGATAGCAGCGAGTTTTTTTTCAGCTTCGTCTTCTGAAAGTGGAATGTTTTCAATAGACGGTGAAATCATACTGGTGAGCCGCGTCTCACCTGGCGACTTAGTTCCTCCTATCGAGGCACAACTCGCAATTAACACGATTAATAGGCTAATAAAAGCCAATTTATATTTTAGCATATTTTGGACTCCTCTTTTTAGTGAGAGTTAGTTATTTAAACATCGGAGGTTTTTAGTTTGATGAATACCAAGTCTCATCTGTTAGAATTAATTACTAAATCAATATATAATGGAATACTGATAAAATATTAAAAACTCACATCAACCCCAACGCCAAACCGAAAGATGCTATCTGTTATACTCATAGTGATGGAACTACCGTAATCTATCTCTTCCCAAACCCGATAAACATATCCAAGTGAGGCGGTGACGGCCAGATTCTCTGTGAAAGAGTAGCTCAAGCCAGCACCAAGGTTAAAATGGACATTCCAAATGTTATCGGTCGTATCACCCGTACTGGTTATGAACTTGGTATCGGTATCGGCTCGGCCCACACCTATACCAGCCTTTAGAAAGGGTATCAGGGATTTTTGAGGGAATGTCAGGATGTAATTAGCACCAAAATCCAATTCATTCTCTGAGTTAAATTGCCCTTGAGCATCAACCTCGTACTGAGAAAAGTACAATTCGGCACGACTGTCGGCAACCGAACCTAAACCCAGTCGCAGACGATAACCCGTACTGTCCGCGTTAAAACTGCTATCAACTTGAAATCTGTAATTACTCAGCTCCAAATCCCGATCACCTGAATCTTTAATCAGATCCAAACTAAACGTTAATTCGGCATAAGCGGGTGCCGAGAACAGTAAAATAGTCGCAATCAATAGACGATACTTTGCCATATCTTTTAGCCTCCAATAATAAAAATGAAATTGAAAATAAAATAAAATAAAATGAGTGACTCATCATTTTCTTATGGCAGTCACGCATGGATTGTTTGCCTACCATTATTTATTTAGACGACGCAAATTTAAAAAAGTGAGGATAAATTTTATTTATGGCTATTTACAAATAATTTATGATTGCTCTATGTTATCGCTAGTCGCTTAATGGTTAATGTGCTAAATGTCTTGTCCTAATGGGTAATCTTAGGAAATGGCTACCCATCCAACTTCCTTATAACCTAATAACCGGTGCGTAGGACCAATGCCATATCGTGTCGGGCAACCACTAGGGCATTGCCCCTACGAAAAATCACGGTTTGTAGGGGCAATCCTTTATGGTTGCCCTCGATACGAAGGTGGCATTGGTGCGTAGGACGCACCCTACACTCGCTATAAAAGGAGTCCAAGATAAATCTTGGACTCCAAAATTTCGTTTAGGAATTCAACTGTATGAATAAAATTCTTATTATTTTTTTATTGATACCAACGTCCACTCTCGCGGCGGGCAAACACGCCTTGCTGATTGCTATCCAAGACTATAGCAAAACAACTTTCAACTCTCTCAAAGGTCCTGCC
>JSZA02000090.1 GCA_000785145.2 Candidatus Thiomargarita nelsonii | reverse complement strand
TTGGACAAAACAAGAACTTGAGGTGATGGAATACTGGGAAATGCGTGAGCGAGCGGATCAGGATAAGCGTCAGGCGGCTTATGATAAAGGCAAGAAAATGGGCGAGAAAAAAGGCGAGAAAAAAGGGCGACTTGCTGAAAAACAAGAAATCGCTCGTAATTTGTTAGCCGAAGGTATCGAGCCAAGCAAAGTTGCTAAAATGACGGGGCGCATCGAAGCTGATTTAACGGCTTTATAATTCATCAATTAACCAAGGATTTTTTTAGAAATAACTACACGCCACGATAAACCTTGGCGTGTAGTCCAAATAATAATATACCAAGGGCAACCACAAGGGATTACCCCTACCTCGTCAAACCGCTCAATTTCTGCAAATTAACGATTTTCACTAATTCATCGTTACTTGGCTCACTCTCAATATTAATGGCTTTCTTAAAAACCTTTTTCCAATCGTCATCTAATTGATTCCACCACTCCTCTGTCATAGCATTTTTTTTCCGAATTATTCCATCAATGTTTAACATTCACTGTGTGTGCGGCGAAAAATTATAACCATCAAGATATTTATTACGATTTAAGACACACATCGCGTAAAATATCATCACACACAAAAAAAATCACTAACAAAAAATGGAAAAAACTTATACTCCCCACGCTATCGAACAACACTGGTACAAAACTTGGGAAGAAAAAGGCTATTTTACGCCCAAAGGCACAGATACGCCCTACTGTATTATGATACCCCCCCCCAATGTGACAGGTACTTTGCACATGGGGCACGCTTTTCAAGATACCCTCATGGATATTTTGACCCGTTATCACCGCATGAATGGCGATAGCACCCTTTGGCAAGCCGGCTCCGATCATGCCGGTATTGCCACACAAATGGTCGTCGAGCGCCAATTGGCGGCGGAGGGCAAAACGCGCCACGATTTAGGGCGTGATGCCTTTATTGAAAAAGTTTGGGACTGGAAAGCCCACTCCGGCGGACATATCACCCGACAATTGCGGCGCATGGGCAGTTCACTGGATTGGGCACATGAGCGTTTTACGATGGATGATGGACTCTCTCAAGCCGTGCGCGAAGTTTTTGTGCGGCTCTATGATGAGGGCTTGATTTATCGCGGCAAACGCCTAGTCAATTGGGATCCCGTTTTGCACACCGCCGTCTCTGACTTAGAAGTGCAATCCCAAGAAGAAAATGGCTCAATGTGGCATTTGCGCTATCCATTAGCCGATGGCAGTGGAGATTTAGTCGTCGCAACCACTCGCCCTGAAACCATGCTGGGTGATACGGCTGTGGCTGTCCATTCCAAAGATGAGCGTTATCAAAAATTTATTGGTAAACAAATCAAATTACCGTTGACGGGGCGCACAATTCCCGTGGTTGCCGATGATGAACATGTTGATCCTGAATTTGGCTCAGGCTGCGTCAAAATTACGCCCGCTCATGACTTTAATGACTATCAACTGGGGCAGCGGCACAATTTGCCCATTATTAATATTTTCACCGTTGATGCTAAACTTAACGGTAATGTGCCCGTTGCCTATCAAGGCATGGACCGTTTTGAGGCGCGTAAAAAAATCGTCGCGGATTTAGAGGCGGCGGGGTTGCTCGTTGATATAAAACCCCATAAATTAATGGTACCCCGTGGTGATCGGAGCCATGCCGTGATTGAGCCCTTTTTGACCGATCAATGGTTTGTCAAAATTGCCCCTTTGGCAGAGCCCGCTATTAAAGCCGTTGAAGACGGGCGCATTAAATTTATTCCCGATAATTGGAAAAAAACTTATTTTGAATGGATGCATAATATACAAGATTGGTGTATCAGTCGCCAAATTTGGTGGGGGCATCGCATTCCCGCTTGGTATGATGACAAGGGACAAGTTTATGTAGGCGATTCTGAGGCGCATGTCCGCGAAAAGTACCAAATCCCAGAAAGCGTCAAATTAGAGCAAGACGCTGACGTGCTAGATACCTGGTTTTCATCCGCATTATGGCCTTTTTCCACCTTGGGATGGCCAGAAAATACGGAACGCCTCAAAGCATTTTACCCAACCAGCGTACTCGTCACCGGCTTTGACATCATATTCTTTTGGGTTGCCCGCATGATCATGATGGGTTTGAAATTTATGGGAGATGTGCCCTTCCGTGAAGTCTATATTCATGGCTTGATTCGGGATAGCGATGGACAAAAAATGTCGAAATCCAAAGGCAACGTGCTCGATCCCTTGGACTTGATAGACAGTATTAATTTAGAAGCATTAGTGACGAAACGGACAACAAGCCTAATGCAGCCAGAGATGGCACCCAAGATTGAAAAAGACACCCGTAAGCACTACCCTCAAGGCATTCCCGCCTTTGGCACCGATGCCTTGCGCTTTACTTTTGCCGCATTGGCATCGACAGGGCGCGATATTCGTTTTGACTTAGGGCGGATCGAAGGCTATCGTAATTTTTGTAATAAATTATGGAATGCCTCGCGCTACGTTTTAATGAGTACCCAAGAGTGCGATTTGACAAAAGGCGAATTATCCTTAACAGATAGATGGATTATTTCACGCTTGCAACAACTTGAGGCGCAAATCCATCAACATCTCAACACCTATCGTTTTGATTTAGCCGCCCATGCTTTATACGAATTTACTTGGAATGAATATTGTGACTGGTATTTAGAATTTTCCAAGCCGGCGCTACAAAATGGCAGTGAAGCGGCGCAACGGGGCACTCGGCGCACATTAGTCGGCGTGCTTGAAGCCTTATTACGTCTGCTGCATCCCTTTATGCCGTTTATTACAGAAGAACTTTGGCAACGGGTAGCGCCCTTGGCGGGTAAAAGCGGAGACACGATTATGCTTGAACCCTATCCGCAAGCCCAAGCTGAAAAAATAGAACTGGAAACAGAGCAAGAAATTGAATGGGTTAAACAATTTATATTAGGTGTGCGACGAATTCGGGCGGAGATGGATATTGCCCCTAGTAAACCTTTGCCGGTTTTGTTGCAAAATGGGAACAGCGATGATCACCAAAAATGGCAAACGCATAGTAGCATTATCACGCGCCTTGCCCGTTTGGAGACTGTGACATGGCTTGAGACAGAAGAAGCCCCCGAATCTGCTATAGCCTTAGTCGGTGAAATGCAAATACTAATTCCATTGGCGGGCTTAATCGACAAAGAAGCTGAATTAAAGCGACTGAATAAAGAGTTGGAAAAGTTGCACAAAGAGTTAGCTAAGTGTACGGCTAAATTGGATAATCCCAAATTTACCGAACGTGCGCCTGCTGAAATTGTAGCAAAAGAACGACAACGGGTTGCTGATATGAGCGCGTCTTTGCAGCAATTAGAGGCGCAAGCGGCTCGGATTCGTGCTGTTTAACAAGTCTCTCTCGTTCCCACGCTCTGCGTGGGAATGCATGTAGCGACGCTCCGCGTCGCGCACCGCAGAGCGGTGCAGCAGGCATTCCCACGCAGAGCGTGGGAACGAGAAATACCTTGTAGTTTATTATTATAGGATTAATATCAGTGACAAAAAAAGAAAAACGACTAGGTACCATCGCCCTCGTGATATTTCTCAGCTATATGTTACCGTTTGTATTGCTACCGATGCTGTACAATTTTTATGATGACTATTGGCAATCCCTCGAAAAATTGCAGCAAAACATTGAGCGTTACGAAAAGCTTGCTAAACGGGCGACATACTGGAAAGCTGAGAATAAAAGGATAAAAATAGAACGCGAAGAAATCGAGGCTGCCTTGCTACAAGGCAATACGCCTGAATTGGTGAGCGCAAAAATGCAAGATTTAGTGAGAAAACTTGCCCAAGAGGCGGGCATCACTTTTAAATCACTGGATACGCCCGACAATACGACTTATACGACTGAAGAATGGGTATTCGTGATTCAATCTATGCAGTTTGAAGGCAACGGTGAAACGCTGATAAAATTTTTAATGGCAGTAAACGATAATCCAATCAAACTGGAAGTCATCAGTTTAGATGTACGCAATCGCAGAAATAAATTAACGGGTACGATTAAAGTGACTGGCTTTAGTCGTGTGCAGCCATCCTCACCGGAAGAGTGACTGATATGAACGCTCTCAATTTACCACTGTTTACACAATTATTATCTAAAAAAAATATCGCACCTGTCGAAAAGTTTCCTGATGATCCGCGTTTAATGTTTTCAACATTGCCCGAGATCGAAGATCGTGCCATCATACGTTTTATCTTAGGCTCAGAGATTTTCTTTGAAGAGGGGCAAAAAGACCATGTTGATCGCTTAACCAAACATTGGCGTGCCAAATTATCACCCGAATTAGACGGGGCAGGCGACTCGGATGGTGTCGATTCAGATACTGACTACCTCGATGGGGCCTCTGATGCACCTGTTATTCGTATGGTTAATCACCTCATGGAACGCGCCTTAGATTTAAGCGCCAGTGATATTCACTTTGAGCCAGAAGAAAAATATTTAAAGGTGCGTTGTCGGGTTGATGGGGTGATGGTTGATATTGAACATTTGCCCGCGAATGTGCAAGCGGAGGTATCTTCTCGTGTCAAATTGATGGCGCGTTTAGATATTGGCGAAAAACGTTTGCCACAAGATGGACGGATTCAATATAAAATGGGAGATCGTTCCCTAGACATGCGTGTATCTACTTTGCCTGGCGTACATGGAGAATCCATCGTACTGCGTATATTAGATCGTGGAGATATACAGGTGAGTTTAGAACAACTGGGCATGCCGGACAACGTTCTCAAACCCTATTCGCAGATTATCCAACAACCTCATGGCATCGTGCTAGTCACGGGACCAACGGGTAGTGGCAAAACGACTACTTTGTATGGCACATTGGAAAAAATTAACACGGGCACGCAAAAAACCATTACAGTTGAAGATCCCGTAGAATACCAGTTAGACGGTATCACCCAAATTCATGTCAACTCTAAAATCGGCTTAGATTTTGCGGCAGGATTACGTTCGATTGTGCGACAAGATCCTGACATCATCATGGTCGGAGAAATTCGTGACCATGAAACGGCAGAAATTGCGATAGAATCGGCATTAACAGGACATTTGGTTTTTTCAACCTTACACACAAATGACGCAGCGGGTGCCATCATTCGTTTGCAAGATATGGGCATAGACTCTTATCTTATCAGTTCAAGCGTTATCGCGGTGATGGCACAACGTTTAGTCCGTAAAATCTGTCAACATTGTGCTGAAACAGTGCCACTCACTGAAAAAGAGGCTGATTTATTGAAGATAAGCCAAGAATCGTTTCCTGAAATAAAACGCGGCAAAGGTTGTGAACGTTGTGCTAATACCGGTTATCGGGGACGTTTGGGTTTGTATGAATTACTTATTCTCTCTGACGATATTCGCCAGATTATCGGGAGTGGCGGAGATGCAAACCAGATTCGTGCTCAAGCGGTTAAAGAAGGGCTGAAAATACTGCGACAAGATGCGCTGGAAAAACTTTATCAAGGGATTACGACGCCTGAAGAAATTGTGCGGGTGACGCGGGCGGTTTAAACGTGGTCCAAGATTTAAAATTTTGAAATTTGTATGACACCATTTAGTTATAACTGATTGATTAACATTAGGTTAATATGATGGGAACTCACAACATTATCACTATCGAAGCTGACAAGCGTAGTGGACAACCTTGTATTCGTGGTCTGCGTATGACAGTAACGGATGTGCTAGAATATTTAGCATCAGGAATGACTCCTCAAGAAATTTTAGATGAGTTTCCAGATATCACCCATGAAGATATTATGGCCTGTTTAGCTTTTGCAGCAGATCGTGAACGTAAATTGGCGGTGGGATGAGAAAATATGAAATTGCTTTTTGACCAGAACCTTTCGCCCCGCTTACCTCGTCCCATTTATCGTTCCCACGCAGAGCGTGGGAACGAGGACAATCTTCAGGCCACACATTAGTACAACGGATTAGGGGAATAAACGGATTGAATCAGGAATATTTTAAGCCCAAAAATATTGCTTTCAAAAAATCCGTTTAGTCCCCGAATCCGTTGTACTTGGTAGCTTGTGTTAATTTTTTTTAAGATGGAGTACACATGAAAAAACGAGCCCTATATGGCGTTGCCGATTACGAGGAAATCGTCCGAAAAAATGGCTATTTTGTCGATAAAACGCATTACATTGAAAAATTGGAATTAATCGAAAATCCCGTTTTTTTGCGTCCAAGACGCTTTGGCAAATCTCTGTTGTGCCAAATGTTAGAATCTTACTATGATGTGAGCCAAGAGGACGATTTTGAAAGGCTTTTTGGACAGACTTATATTGGTCAACATCCAACGCCCTTGCACAATACCTTTTTTGTGCTGCACCTTGATTTTTCCATTGTGAAGCCAATTGGCAGCCTCATCGAAATTGAAAAACGCTTTGATTTGACTTGCAACTTACGGATGAAAACCGTTGTGACTCGAAATTTCAATGACAAGCTCAGCCTAGAACTGAAAGAAGATTGCTCATCCAATCTTCAATTGCTTCTTAATGTCCTTCAAGAAAACAAGAATTTACCAAGGCTATATGTGATTATTGATGAATATGATAATTTTGCCAATAAACTGATTACGAGCCACAAAGACAGTCTCTACCGTGAACTAACCGGCGATGGGAGTTTTCTAAAAACCTTCTTTAAAACCTTAAAGGAGGGACGCAAAACGGGTACCATAACCAATGTTTTTGTGACAGGTGTATTGCCTCTCGCCATAGATGATATGGCATCCGGCTACAACATTGCCAACTTTATTACCTTGCAAACCAAATTTGAACAAATGTTGGGCTTTACGCAGAGAGAAATGGGGCAACTTTTGGATGAGGTGTACCGCGATTATGAGATTGAGCCCGCCACTCGTCAAGAAGTAGAAGCGGTCCTCAAAAACCATTACGATGGCTATCGCTTTGTCACGCCAGAGGGAGAAGCCCTCTACAATCCCACTCTTGTGATGTACTTTTTAAAGCAATTTTGTGATGAGAAAATCATCCCAAAACGCTTAATTGATCTTAACCTGAGAACCGACATTTCTTGGATCAGACGCTTGACGGCTTCTAATCCCAAAAACACGGAAGAATTTGTCGATCAACTGACCTTATATAATAAGATCGCTTATGACGATGTTTTGCTGGTTGAAAAATTTAATTTGTTCCAATTTTTTGAAAAGAGCTTTTTCCCGATTTCTTTTTTCTATTTAGGCATGTTGACTAAGCGAGACGATTTTTATTTGAAACTGCCTAATTTGAATATGCAACAAATCTTTGTGGAATATTTCAACGAAATTCACCGTATCAACGTCTCTACTCAATACGCCGAAATAATGCAGCACTTTGTAAATGCGCCCAAGCTTGAGCAATTGTTCGCTGGTTATTGGGAACACTATGTATCACAATTGCCAGAAGCCATTTTGAACGTCACAAGCTCCGTTACTTCGTTTCAGCAGGTAAATGAGAACTTTTATCGCACGACTTTTTTTGAATTGTGTAGTCGTTATCTGTCTCGTTGGTTTACTTGGCATGTTGAACGCTCCTATCCACAAGGCAAAAGCGATTTGGAATTTGTTGGCAAATACCACGAAAAGTTTGCAGGGTTACGTTGGGTGATTGAATTTAAGTATTATTCTAATACCGAGTTGAAAAAATCCAAAAGCAGTCTTAAAAATTGGAAATTGAAGGAAAAAGATACTCTGCAAATCGCGGGTTATGTGGAAGGCTTAAAAAAAGAATATCCAGAGGCGCATATTTCGCAGTTCGTGATCTACTGTTTTGGTAATCAGGGATTTCGTGTGTTTGAGGTCGACTAGAATTAATGAGCCGGACATTGAACTTCCAACACGTAAAGATCGCCCCAATTTTGGAGATGCCTGATGAATTTTTTGTTTGATAGTAATGCAATTACATTGTTTCACCTTTGACTAGCAAGCGTAGGGCAACCACAAGGGATTGCCCCTACGATACGAAGATCCTGCGTAAAAATCACGGTTTGTAGGGGCAATCCTTTATGGTTGCCCTCGGCACGATATGGCATTGAAGCGTAGGGTGCGTCCCACGCACCGTTTTGTCGGTGTAGAACAACGGTGTATGGAGAGAGGCTGCGTAGGACGCACTCTACGCTCGCTAGGTAATACGAAAATGGAACGAATAGTTGTAATAGGTACGAGTTGTAGTGGAAAAACCACGTTTGCAAGAGAGTTTGCAAAAATACTAGATATTGAGCATATTGAACTCGACGCGCTGTACTGGGAACCCAATTGGAAAGTAAGAGACAGCGAACAATTTAAGAGCCTTGTTGAAAGTCGGACCAATAAGGCTCGCTGGATAGTTGATGGAAATTATTCAATGGTTCGAGATATTTTATGGCTACGAGCGACAACCATCATCTGGTTAAATTACGCTTTTCCAATTGTTCTCTATCGAGCAATTGTCAGATCATTTAAACGTTCAATGACCAAAGAAGTCTTATTTTCAGGCAATCAGGAGTCATTTCGGAGATCGTTTCTTAGCAAAGAATCTATAATCTTATGGGTTATTAATACTCATAGTGAAAATAGGCGCCGGTATTCTTCACTGTTAAGTAGTGCTAGTGCTAAGCTTATAGAATTTAAAACAACTAATGAGACAAAAAAATTTCTCAAAAATTTGATGCTCTAAGACAAACCTACGAGGTTTCCAAAACATCGTAGGTTAATTTTTATATAGGTTAACAACAACCTGCGAGGTATTTATCTCCTCGCAGGTATGAAAATTTATCAAAAATTGGAGAACAAGTATGGCAGAAAAAAAATTAGAAACTGAAATTGCAAAAATGCTCAAAGAACGCTTTCGCAACCGTCAAATTGAAAATGTACCGGAGCATATTAACAAACTTCGCACTGCAAGGCTTGTGTTTGATAAAAGTTATGATTTTAAACTAGGTGATTTGGTCGTTTGGAAAAAAGGTTTAAAAAACAAAGCTAGACCATTATTTAATGAACCCGCGATTGTCATGCAAATTTTGGATACGCCTTTAAGGGATCAGGAAAAACAGGATTCTGGAACGCCTTATTTCAACGAACCCCTAGATTTAGTGTTGGGGCTTATAGATGATGATGGAGATTTTGTAATTTTCTATTATGACAAAAGACGCTTTGAACCTTATCAGGAGTAACACAATGGAAAAGCTTATTGTCAAAAATTTTGGTGCTATCCGAAATATAGAGGTACAGCTCAAAAAATTAACCGTTTTTATCGGGGAAACGGGTACTGGTAAAAGTACACTTGCCAAATTGGTATCTATTTTTAGAAGCGCCGATTTTTGGGAAGGAGATATTCGTAATCTTGAATATATTAACCTAAAATTAGCTTATTATCAGATAGCTAATTTTTTGGAACCATCTACTTATATTGAGTATCAGTCTGAAATTGGTTTTTCTTTTATTTACAATGAGGGGGAAGTTCGTCCATATTTTTCTGAGGATATATTAAAACAGCTTGAAAAAAATACATTGAAGCAGATAAAAGAAGACAAGATTGTCAATCGAAATCTGATTCAAGAGCTACTTAGCGTTGCTTTCCAAGAAGTTATCTATCTTCCCGCCGAAAGAGGAGTTATTAGCTTTTTATCTGAAAAATACGCTGCACTTGACAGAAAAGAGTTAATTGGGCTATTTCCTGAAACATTGTTAGATTTTACGGGTACTTTTAATAAAGTTTCTTCTATTATAAGAAAACGGGACATCAGTTTATTTGATATAACTTACCAAAAAGAAAATGGTAAGGATTATATTATATTACCAAATGGTAAAAGCTTGTTATTGTCTGAATCTGCAAGTGGGCTTCAAACTGTTATTCCTGCACTCATTGTTTTTGACTATTTTAGTCAAGACAAAACAAAAAAAAGTTATACCTTTGAAGAACCTGAACTTAATATATTCCCAGTTGCACAAAAATCTCTGGTTGAATTTTTAGCTGAAAAAGTTTTGAGTCATGGGCATAAAATTATTATTACTACGCATAGCCCTTATATTCTGACAGCAATTAATAACTTATTATTTGCATCTAAAATTGTGACAAAATATCCAGGCTCAAAAGAAAAACTTATTGAAGTATCTGGTTTAAGCCGTTTTATTTCATCGTCGGATATTGCTATATATTATTTATCAAACGAGGATGTAGATTGTTCTGTTAATCTTATTGATAAGGATACTGGCATGATTCCAGATAATGAACTGGATAGTGCATCATCTGACATTATGGATGTTTTTGATAGCTTAATGAGTGTGTATCGTGAATTTAAAAGAACAACTAATTAATGCCTTTACCGAATATAATAATTGTTTAGAAGATATTTGCTTACCGGCATTTGAAGTGATAGATGATCAACAAAATTTACCCTGTCGATTACTGTTGACTAATGGTGAATTCGGTCAATTTCAAATTAAAAACCCTCGTAAACATTGCCTCCAGTTTCTTAAAATAGATAATTGCATACTTTTTACGCAAGATGGTGCCAAATGTGATTTTGCAGTTTTCAATGCGGATGAATTAATTTTTGTAGAATTGAAAAAAATAGAAGCAAACACTGCTAGTAGTCATAAAAAACGCAAAATTAAAAGAAACGATGCTTATACTCAATTAGAAAATACTTTAAAAATTTTTCAAAGTAAAAATATAGATTTGAGTGGCTATAAGTTATTTGTAATTGCTAGTGTATTAGATTACAACCCGCCAGTTACTAAAATGCCAGCCGCAACGACAAAAAGTCAAAATGCTAAAGTTAGATTTGAGGAATACAATGCGATTTTGTTGACTGGACAGATTTACGAATTTACTTGATATATTTATCGTTTTTATCCTTTTTTAAATACAATCCTTGAGGTGAAAATTATTGATTTTGGGCTGGCACGGGTGGCGACTTCGTTGCGACAAGAAGCGATGTCGCGTGCGATGAGTTAATATTGGTTTGGCAAATTCATAAGGTGATTAACATGTCAGAATTATCCCAAAAAGGTGAAAATATTTATCAATCTCATATTTTGCCTAATTTGTCTGTTGAAAAATTGAAAGGTAAAATTGTAGCTATTGAAACGGAATCTGAAGATTATTTTATAGAAGATACCGTTTTAAAGGCGGTTATGCTGGCTAGAAAACAATATCCACAACAAAAGTTTTTTTGTAAACGAATAGGTTATAAAACGGTTTACGCCCATAAAGGTTATGCTCCAGTATTGTCAAAAAAGGAAAAATATGCCCCTTATGTGAGTTCCTAGTGCAGGAGAGCGAAAATATCAATACCATATAGTAGATTTGTGTTCGTCTTGAAACGAAGTAACGCAGTAAATTTCCGCTTTTCGGTACTTAATAAACCCATACTGAAAAGTTATAAAACAATTAATAAATAATTAATAGTTTTTATGAATGAGCAATAAAGCCATCACCATTTTCCAAAACCATTTTACTTTTAGTGCTTTATGCCATCGCTGCTATTGGTGCGGGTTTGGCTACGCCTGAGCAAAAATTTAGCAAGCGTAGGGTGCGTCCCACGCACCTTTTTGTCGGTGTAGAACAACTGTGTATGGACTTTATTTGTGCGGAGTACGCACCCTACGCTCGCTGTTTTGGTAATCAGGGATTTCGTGTGTTTGAGGTAGACTAGGAGTCCAAGATTTATCTTGGACGTCTTCAAATTTATTTATAAGGAGTTATTACCATGAATAATCCAGTGACTGCCATGTATGAAAATGGTATTTTGCGCCCTATTGCGCCGCTCAATTTACCTGAACATGTTCAAGTACGAATTACCATACAACCATTTGACAAACCAAAAGTGCTATCCGTATCAAGTAATCCTAAGCCGACAATGGCTGAACTTTGGTCGGATTTAGACAAAATTAATGAGCCAGACATTGAACTTCCAACACGTAAAGATCGCCCCAACCCAATTTTGGAGATGCCTGATGAATTTTATCGTTCCCTTAGCGAAGCGCTCATCGTTATACACAAGTCCATTTTGGACGAGGCTTCCTTGATAAATCTTGGACTCCATCGCGTTAGGAGTCCAAAATTTATTTTGGACGATACGTCCTTTCTTTGCTCCGAGAAATCTTATCTTGGACTCCTTAAAAAACTTGTGTATAACGATGAGCAAGCGTAGGGTCAATGCCACCTTCGTTAAGGCCCGCCCCTACAGAGGACCGCATTTTATGTTTCCGAGGCAAAAGTTTTCGCGCAGCGAAAACTTTTGCCTCGGAAGGCAATCCTTTATGGTTGCCCTGGGGCGTTGGTGGCATTGAAGCGTAGAGTGCGTCCTACGCACCATCTACCTCAAAAACATTTCAAGTTCATAAGGTACCAATGAAGAGCCAAGATGCAGTGGTAAAGGCTTTCTCCGTTTATTGGGCTTGAATAATAATTCGCCATATATAATGACTTTGCCGTGCATTAAGTTTTTTTCAATCTCAATTGCCAAAGCCCCATATTCACTCTCATTTTTTTTAATGTAAAGTTTCAGAGGATTGCGGGCGATGGTAAGAATGTTTCAGACTGAGTTGCAAACTTAGTCACAAACTCTTTCAGCTTATTAAGCTCTGCCATTTCCTCTACTCGATTTACCACTTCCTTTTTTTGCTCATCACTTAATTTCCCCCAACTTTTTGTCAAATCGACAGGGACAGCCGCTACCCCATAACTTGCCACGCCTTCATTTTTTATCGACAGATATATTGGCCCATTGCCTGTTAAAAGCCAGTGAGCATTTATATTGAAGATTTCCACTATTTTGACCATCACATCTTCTGGCACTCTTTGTTTACCACTTTGAACATCTTGAATCCGTTGCCTTTTCTCTCCTAATTTTCGTGCGACACTTGATATCGTTAAACCTTTATCTTTAATGATCTTTTGGATTCTTTCACCTATCATGCTCATAAACATTCCTATTTAAGTAAATAAGAATATACCAAATATCTTTGTATATTACAAATATTTTTTACATCATAAAAATATTACATTTCTAGACGCAATCCATATTTTTTTGAAATAGCATTGCTCAAACAAAAATGAAATATCTTTTTGATTTTAAATCAATATAAGTTATATATATATTATATATAAAATATTTTATTGCATATTTTTCTTGCTTTTTAAAATTTAGTTCTTTAAACTGTGCTCGTCTTTTCTATAGACAAAATTATTTTTCTTTACTTTAACCAAACAACAATGAAAAAAAAAGACAAAGAAAACAAAAAAGAAACGCCATGCTAAACAGCATCCGTGCCGCAGATAACCATGCACCCCAAAAACGGGGAGCAAAACGGAGAAAACTATGAAAACCGCAATTGACAAACTACAACAACAACTAGCCAAACGCCAACAAGCAAAAACTAAGTTGGAACTTAGGGCCCGTATTTCAGAGCAACAATACAAGGTTGATGTTGCAAAATACGAACTGGAAAAAACTCAAGCGGACTTACTCAACGCAAAAATAGCACTCTACGAAGTGCCTGAGACCAATAAAATTGAAAGACTACGCGCTAAAGCTAAAATAAAAGCGGTAGAATCGCGATTATTTGAGAATCGTGCGGAGTTATATACTGAACAAGATGAATTGAAGGCGTTGAAAACTAAACCTGTTAAGACTGCTCCTATTGCAAACATAGACGAAACTCGTGATGCTATCAAACAATCTGAGAGTCCTATAATTGAGGTGGCACCAGTTAATATTGAACTAACTGCAACTTCTCTCGAACAATTGGAAGAAAAGATTGTCGATTCTAGAAACATACCAGAAGACTTAACAGAGTCTGAAATCGATATGGTTGATAACGATTTAACCAATGCCATTCTAGGCCATTTCTTTCAAATAAAATGGCCAGATGAACATCAAATTGCGTTTGAAGAAAGCCTTAATATAGATGTGTCTTTTAAAAACGAAGCCTATAGTATTATTGTAACAACAGATTGGGAAAATCAGTTTTATTTACATGCTGCCTATTTTTCGGTTAATGGAGGACAAATAACAGATACAATCTATTTTAGGGAAATATATCAAACTGAAAAGAGTCGTGACAAAAAATCAGATATCTGGTTAAATCAAACCTGAAAAATATCTAAGCTTGTTTTGTAGGGTGGGTTTCGCTACCGCTCTACCCACCCTACATTACCCGTCAAAATTAAATTAAATTGACGGAGTACTAGGTTAATCTATCATGAATACAGACGAAACTTTAGCTAACACCATTAGCAAGGCATTAGAAAATGTAAATTTAGTCCATCTCCCTGATTATAATGATGGCATCACCATTCTTTCCATCAAAAAGAATGCAGATAATTATGACATCACTGTCACGGCGGGTTTGCCTGAAGGCGTAGATGGCATTTTTATTAAGAATGGGATAGTAAATATCCCTATTGCTGTCGATTTGACGACAGATGTGGAATATTATTCATGCACTGATGAAGAAACGGACGAAGAACTCGAAATGAGTCAAGTTTGGGTGAAAAAGAATACCACAAAACTTGCCTCGACAATTTGTGAAATTTTTACGGGTATTGATAATGGAACAATTGAGAAAAACGCAATTTTGAGCAGAGCCGTATGATTTATGACTTGACAAATGGTAGTCAGTTTTGATAAAAACTTTGTTGGTGTCCCGTTTTTTTTGCCATGTAAAAAAAACTGATAACTGATAACTGATAACGTTTTCAAGGTAAATAAAAAATGTCACGAACTAAAATGACTCTTGTAGGATTCATACTAAGTAGTCTTAGTATTGTTGCCGGTGCGGCTGTTACAGATACCGAATGGAAATTTGGAACAGAGTGTTTAGAAGCCGCCGGATTGCCACCTCATAACTTGTTATGCCTGGCGGTTGATAAAAATAAGCGGAAATCCATCATGAGAGCTGGCTTCATGATTGGTACTAAAACGAGGCAGACTTGGTGTAGTCTTGTTGACAAACTTGGACTTCGCGCCTCGGCGGATGATGCCCTGTATAAGGAAGGGATGGCAGATAATGAAGATTATGATCGTGCCTTTCAGCGTGCGGGCGAAGTTGTGCAGTGCTTGACTGATAAAGTTTTTACGGATTACAACCAATGGGGCTTATTAGCCACACACATGTATTACTGTGGAGAATTGGACAGTCATGGAGATTGTATTGCAGCCGTGAAGCTCGCTAAAGAACTTCGGGGAAAAGAGCCCGAATGTAAAGCAACTGGTAGTCTGTGGCGGTGGACACAGGGCTCAGATTTCATGAGATTGTCGCTTGATTCGATTTATAAAAAACACTGTGTTGTAAAAGCCACAAAAATGCAGACTTATTGTGAAACGATCATCAAAGACAAAACTCAATGCCAGTCTTTGTACGGCACCACTGAAAAATAGGATATTACATGAAAAAGCTTTTGATTAGCGGAATAATAGCATTATTGTCTATGCAATTGGTCCAGGCGGAAACGATTTGTGATGCTAGGATATCCTTAGCGGATGCCCGTTTCAACCTCATGATGATGGTCATGTCAACGGATAAAGCAGAACAAGATGCTTTAAAAGTGGAAATTGATAATGCAAGCACAGAGTTGGAAAGAGTGATTGCAGCTATGCTTAAAGATGAGAACAAGATTGATGATAGTCAACTGACTATCTTACTGGAAACCTGGACGGCGTTTAAAAACACTCGTGAGACGGAAATTGTACCTTTCATTTATGCGGGTGATAATATGAAAGCCATAGGTATAGCCACCGGTATCCAAGCAGGACGTATGATGACTATGGAAGGTATCATTCAGGCGCTTAATGGAGATAATTGTAATTAAACATCCTGTTCTATTTTGTTTAGCTTCGCTGACTTCGTTTCGGGAAATCGTACCTCATTCCCGAAACAAATGTCATTTTCGTTGTTTCGGGAATGAGGTCACGATTTCCCGAAACTTGACGTTGTTTCGGGAATGAGGTCACGATTTCCCGCAACGAAGTCAGCGAAGCTAAACACTTTTTTGCGAAGGTAATAATTTGGAGAGCATAATGATTCAAAACCTAAAGAATAAGTTTGCTATTGCATTTTTCATCATGTTGACGGTGACGGCGTGTGAAGAAGCCAAAATGAAACAAGAAGGACAACTGGCGGTTAATGCATTTCTGGCGGAAATGAGTCCTGAATTAGTCAGAAAAATTGATAAGATAAAAAAAGAAATTTCTCTCACTGAGGAAAAAATTAATAAATTATCTGAACTGAAACTTAAACATCCAAATTACGTCGGCAGAATAGAAAGTTCACGTAGGCAGTGGAAAGTGTTACAAGATAAATTGAAACTGAGTTTAAAGGAAATCAGAGAAGTCGTGGAAAGCACCTACGTCACGTATGAATTGAATAAAATTCAAGGGGGTAATCAATTCAAAAAAATATCGGAACAATTGCTCTCTTCTGCTGATTCAGTCTTGTCTTCTGCGGGGCTGACAAAAAATGCAATTGAACAAGCCTTAAATGAAGTTGAAAATCCTGAAGTAGAAAATAAACCTGTGTTAGATAATATTACTGAGCCTGTCAAAGAACCCCCACCTACCATCAATAATAAGTCATTTCTTTGTAGTAATGCCAAGACATCTCTAGCTGATGCCCATTTGAATTTAATGATGATGGTCATTTCAACGGATCAAGCTGAGCAAGATGCTTTAAAGAGAGAGATTTACAAAGCAAGTACACAATTTGAAAATGCACTTGCAACTATGCATGAGATTGATAATGATGAATTCACGGCTTTACAGGAAATTTGGATTGTGTATAAAAATATCCGTGAAACTCAAATTATTCCAGCAATTCTGGCAGGTTATAACGATAAAGCCTTAGAAATTGCAAACGGTATTCAAGCAGAACGTATGAAGGCTATGAAAGGTATAATTCATTGCAACTAACAAATAGTTTCGGCTTGTAACGAAAATCAAGCTGAACAACCACTCCCACCCTCTTCTACCTAAGTACAAACATCGGCTGGCTTAAAACTTTTATAACCAAGCTAGATCACGCCAACAGAGTTTCGTTATTGGGCGCAGCCAAGGTGGAAATATCAGATTATTCCGATGGTAATTTACATGGGCTAGGAGTCCAAAGCTTTAGCTTTGGACTTGTTTTCTTTTCATAACAAAACGAGGATTAAAGCAAGCGTAGGGTGCGTCCCACGCACCATTGTGCACAATCCACAGAGCCGATTGGTGCGTAGGACGCACCCTACCCTTGCTCATGTAGCGTGGATTAAGCTGAGACTTAACTTAATGGCATTGGGATTAAACGGTAGCGTATCCACCCGACATGTATGGTTTTATCCTTAACGTCCAAACTAAAGTTTGGACTCCTTGTCAAATCCTTATTACTCCTCAACAATCAAATGCCACACATCGCTATAATTTTCTTCACTTGAGCCAAACTTCCCTTTGATCCGCCAATACACAGTTTCGCCTCTCAACTGTTGAGCAAAACTCGCCCACAATTCTGCCGCCGGCTCAAATTCCATCAACGGGCTCCAAGGGAGACTTTGTATCCCCGAACCCGGATAGGCATATTGGAAACTAAATCCCTCATAATCCATCGCTTCCCACTTAAACACCGGCACGCTGCTAGGGCCGAACACGGCACCATCTGCCGGACTTTTAAGGGTAATAACGGGCGCTGCCCCTGCCGGGTAGTGGAATGTGCTATGATCAAACTGATCGATATCCTCTAAGCGATATTCAAAATCTTGGCCCGCGCTATCAACAAAAGAATAGCTAGAATTATCACCTTGCGCGAGAATAAGTGAGTCATTGACTTTCTCCCAAAAGCCGCCCGGCACTCGCCGCCAGACGTTGAATCCCGCATTATCTAACTCGGTGACGGTACGCCAAGTCAGTTCAACCCCGTTTTCGTCAGAATTCACTTGAAAATCGCTCAGCGTCACTAGGGTGGACTCACAATCATCGCTATTAAGCGTACCGAAAGTATCATTTTCACCTGTCGTCGCTGTGTTGCCGCTAAAGGAATTGTTGCCGCAGTCATTGATCACGGCGTTACACTCGCTGTCTCCTTCGTTGGCGGTGCAGATAAAAATGGCGCCACCTCGGCCTTCGGCTCCGTTGCCGCCACTAGCGGAATTATTATTAAAGGCGACGTTATTGAGCTTCACGGTGCCTTTTTTGGCGAACAGTGCCCCGCCGAAGCCGTCACCGCCGCCGGCTGTGCTGCTCCAGGTGCCGCCGTCGCCGCCACCAAAGCCTCCGCTACCGCTGCTGCTGCCGAAGCTGCCCCCGCCGCCGCCGCCACCGCCGCCGAAGCCGCCGAAGCCGCCGCCACCTGCACCGACGGGGGAGCCGCCTTGGCCGTAGCCGCCGCCGCCACCAAAGCCCCCACGGCCACCTCTGCCGGCGCCGCCGGGGGGGCCGCCGGGGGGGTACTCGCAAGTGTCGCCGCCGAAGCCGTTGCCGCCAGCACCGCCGAAGCCGCCGTTGCCACCGGAGACGGAGTCGCCGCGCGAGTAGCTGCCGTCGGCGCACTCGCCGTCGGCACCGTGAACGTCGGCACCGCTACCACCGCCATAGTTACCATTGCCACCATAATCACCGCTGAACAAACCACAGCCGTCGCCCATGCCGCCGCCGCAGCGGCTACTGCCGGTTCCGCTATTACCGCCGACCGCCGCATTGTTACTAAAAGTGACATTTTCCACCCTGACGGTACCGTCATAGACAAACAACGCACCGCCTAGCCCGGCACCACCGCCGCCCATGCCGCTCCCGTCTCCGCCTTTGGCACGCCCATCACTAACAGTCAAATCACGCAATGTCACCGTGCCCGAGAGAACAAAAAAGGGACGAAACTGGCTATTGCCGCTAACAGTGTAGCTATTTCCCTCTATAACCACATTGCTATTAATAAGGTTTGTCATCACACTTTGAACCGTCACATCACTTGTCAGTGTGATAGTGTCATCGCCCGCCGCGACATTAGCCTGCCTAATCGCCCAACTCAGGCTGCCACTGACGGCATCATCACCATTATCAATGGCTTGCGTCACATTAAAATTGGCCGCTGATAGGGGATTGCTAACCGCAAGTGCCGCCGTGATAGCTAAAGATAAGGGGGACACGCTAGTCTTGTCTTCCAAATTAGATGTTTTCATAAATATGACCTTCTTTTTTTTTATATTTTGGCTCGAAAAGAGAAATCCGATTTTTTCAAAAAATCGGATTTCTTTAAAATATATTGCAGTCAAGTTACGAAAGCGTTTTCGGAACGAGAGTGTTTAACGATTATGGCATGGTAGCAAAGATGAGATCATTTAGGTGGAAAGTACTCTTATCCGCTAAATCAATATCTTCTAGCGCATAACAGTAGCTATTTCCAGATGCCACCTGATTGTCAAAGTATGAATAAGAGGCACCCGTTCCTTGAGCCTGTATGAAGGGTTCAATCCTTTTCACTTCAGCATAAATATTTAAATCCAGGGAACATTCGGTTTTGCCCGGCTTGAGTTGTCCTCTCCAAATGAAAAAACCGGCGTTGTCGACCTCACTCGCCGTTTCCCACGTTACGTTTATGCCTGGTGTGGCGATGAAGGAGTTTTCGACGAGTGCGACGAGGGTTGTTTTTTTACAAAGACATCCCAAACCAGCAGTCGTCCGACACTTTCCACTCTTCCCTTCAATAGTACAGCTTGCGCCTTCATTCTTACACATCTCTCTACCACCCAGGTCTTCTCCAACGCAAGTCCCAGTTGCTGCAAATGTTTTTGTGCAAAATAGAAATAGAATTGGTAATAGAAACACTATTGTTGGTTTTGTCTTCATTAGACATTTTCCTCTTTGTTAAGTACTGAACCATAAGTTTTTCAGTCTTTTGGAATCCAAAGCTTTAGCTTTGGATGTGAAAAAAAACAACAGTCCAAAGCTAAAGCTTTGGACTCCAATCCCATCATTCCAACCGCAACCGCAGCCCCGGATCACCAAACAAAGTAAACATTTCCAGACTATCTCTGGAGATACCATAATTGCTAACGGCAGCGATTTTAGCCAGAGTCGTCAGGGAGCCGAGTTCAGTCACATTGTCCTGAAACAGACGCTGAAATAATTCATTAGAGAGTACTTGATGTTCAGAGGTATAGCCCAGCCCGCCGGGCGCAAACATAGCAATAGCCCCTTTACTCTCCGCTTTAAGAAAAGCCTCCGCAAGGCTATCAGTGGTACCCCGAAAAGGTTGACTGTAGGAAAACAAGCCGTTTTGGCAGTTCAACGCGACCACAAAGGTGAGTTTATCAGGATTGTTTAACAACGCCACATCTCCAAAATTAAATATATCTTTTTTCGTCCACAAATTAAGGCTGCCATGACCCGTATAATTAGTCACAACTGCGCCTGCGTTGATGGATTGAATAATATCCTGCGTCACTGCCTCAACATCAGCATACTCGCCCAAATAAACCCGCTTAGGAATATAATCCGCCAAATGTTGTTCTATCAGTCGCTCAGAAACCGCTTTAAAACTCCGTGCATCATCATCTGCCACAAAAAGAACTTGACGCTGCCACCCATCCAAAGGCACTTGTGGATAGCGGATCAACTTATTCACCACGGCATCCAATTCCGCCTGAGTTCTAATCGGAATACGCCCCAGAAACATATCCGGCAAAGGATCGTCTCCGATGATACTGACAAACCAATTATCAGTGGGCGTTTCTCCCATCTCGCTCGTGTGAAAAGTGTAGGTAGGGATATAGTTAATGCCATGCCCTAAATCGTTCAGAGTATCCCGATTCGCATCACCCACCAAGAGCACATAAGCCGGGCGGGGTGCCGTATAATTTTCGTAGGCATAAGTCAGAAAATCCTTAATCGCCTGCGGATCTGGCAAACCATGATTAAATTCATCATAAATATCAGACACCGGCACCGCCATGACTTGCACCCCGCGAGCCGCTACGACTCCTTGTAGCGCATTGATGTCAAAGCTATCGTGATAGATGATAAAATAATCCGCTCGATTGCAGGGCGATTTGAGCCGGATGCTAGGCAAATCAATGCTGATCGCGGCTGGTTTCAGTCGTTTGGCGAAGCTAAAGGCGTAGTATGTCTTGCCACCGTTTAACTGATCGGCATACTGAATCTGAGAATCCGACACTGTCGCGCCCAACAATGGTACGATTTGCAGCGGATCAGTGACATCTAGCACTAACAAATCGGGCTGGGTAAAGCCATTGACAGTCAGATTATATTGCCCAGAGCCTGTCGCATCAAAAATCAGATGATCCTGAACTGCGGTCGTCGTGGCGGTGTAGTCGATTTCGAGCCAGTTGACATAAATGATATTTGCCGTGGCGCCAGTATCCCCCACTGAGACTAGAGTGACGGTATTCGCGCCTTCAAACAATTGAGCTTGTGGGAGGCTGACTTCTTGCAGAAAAACTTCTTGTCCATCCCAATAGGCATCATGGATTTCGACGCCGTTGAGCAGAATTTTGGTGTGGTGATCAGCGGCAATCGCACGGTTGTCTGTCTTGCCTTGCAACATCACGCGGATAGTGGCGTTTCCTGATGTTTGAGCCAGATGGTGTAAAGTGATTGGCATATCTAGGGAATTTCCAGCGCCGGTCATTTCCCAGAAGAGATGATCTCTGTTCGTGCTGTCAGGCATCCGTGACCAGTAGAGATTGTTGTTCTCGACATGCAGTGTTTGTGTGAACGAAGGATACTGTGGAAGGTTAGGTGCCGGCGTGCCCTCTTTAAAGTTGAGTCTCGCTCCTCCGTTTGGATTAAGAGAAAGCCAGTACACATTGTTGCGGGTATAAAGCCCATCTACCGCTTGGGCGTAAAAATATAAAACATCACCTGCCCCAAATACGCCATCTTCCTCGCCGGCAATAAAAATAGACACGGGTTCGCCTTGATGACTCATGTGAATCTGTCGGGCATCCAGCACCGACAAGTCCAGCCCCAAAGCGAGAAAGTCGGCATAGCTGATCGCATACACGCCGGTTTTATCTATGCTGATTTTTAAAGCGGGCAGCGGAGACGGGCAGGTGGTATCCCTTACCGTGCGAGTGCGGCGCAATACCCGATTGCTAGTCGCATCATTAATCAGCAAACGCTGTAACATTTTGTCAAACTGCGGCGAATCTTCCACCACCGGGGCGTTGGCAGTTCGTGTGTCATTGGAAAAGCTGACTTTGACACGCAGCCTTTTATAAAGCTTAATGGTTTGTTGAACGGGATTGTGCTGCACCGGAAAAAACTGGATTTGCGCCACCCTTTGTTCGCGGAGATAGCCAATCATGCCTATTTTGACAGGGCTTGTGGGCTGAGCATTATCTGAATTAAGCGGCGGCAAAATGCCGGACAGAATTTCGGTATCGCTGTCTAATATCTCCAATTGCAACTGGCTATCGTCAGGGATGGCAATTAATGTGCCCCGGATGTTTTTTTCTGAGTGAGCGGGCTCAGGTATTGTCAGTTCCAAGGTGAGCGATTGGGCACTTGATTCAAGCAGCGTTATGTCTGCCAGCGACTCAGCATGACTTAGGCATAACAGAGTCCCAATAAACCAGAATAAATAGTGTTTCAAATAATTCATACGGTAATCTCGCTTAATTTTGGTAGGAGTCCAAGATTTATCTTGGACGTCCTAATTTGATTTCATCCAATCCATTAACATGGCGATTCGCTCGTTTTGCGTCATAAAAACCTGCTTTTCTTTATCACTGCGTAATCCGCGCCAAACTGCGCCACTATAGCTAACTAAATATTTTTTGAGACGCACCGGATAATAAAAATAAAGACGTAATGATTTTTTTGGGGCATGATATATCTCAGCTAGCTCATCAGGTGGCAGAAATATTCTTTTCAAAAATATCAGCAGTTTTTCCCGAAACGGCTTATTAGGTTTCCATAATCTAGCAAAATTTTCTCCAACCCGAGGATTAATGTCTTTAGTGATAATTTCTTTGGTTTTGGCAAGCAGTTCCAAATTAAAATCATCGGGTTTAAACTGCTCCAATACTTTTTCAGGCACCGATGTCGCTAACCAGTCCCTAGCTAGAGACAGCACGAGATAAACCGTTTTCTCGCCTTTCCATTGGCGGGCGCGATGAAATAAAATTTCCCAATCGATTTCATGAGAACGGATAGTGTTGTGAATATCACATAAAAATCGTATCCCGAAAAAACGGCTTGAGTAAGCCGTATGAACACACAAATGGAATAATAAGTCTTCAGGAGACAGAGTTAATACTTGGATATCTTCTACTGTAAATGGTCGTGCCTGTTCCCATAAGCTATCGGGCATGATTTTGAAGGGCGCTTCCGGCTTGATAAGGGTCCAATGAATATCTATGGAAAACGCGCCTTTTTTGGTAAAAGTTTCCAAATGATGACTTGCACATTGTGCTTTGATACTGGGGCGCTCTGTTGGTCCATAGCCCATCTCCAACAGTATTTTCTCAGCTTGCTCCAAATCGGCCTTTTTCACCAGCAAATCGATATCACCAATGAATCTGAGTGCCTGGGATTGATAAACGGTTTTTGCCAGATACGCGCCCTTTAGCACAATAACGTCAATACGCTGTAATTGCTTTAAGACTTCAGACAATTCATGATAATACTGAGCATTTTGGAATACATTGCCGTGATAAGCCTTGCATAAAGCATTGAGCACGCCGTCGGGTACTTGAGCACCTGCATGACTCAAGCGGTGGTAAAACAACGGTGCCACGCCATGATAAGTGGACAAGCGCAACAAGGCTTTCCATTCGGGGTTGGAGAGTTTGCATAAGTCTCCCTCACCCTGCTCACAGAGATATGCCAATAACAACTCAATCAGTTTTTCAGAGAGCATTTTTTTTAAATCCATCCGCCAACATCCATTAAGGGGCTTGAAGTGAACAACCGAACACCGTCGCCCTTTTTAACATCTCTCCCTCTTTGTACACCTGGATTTTTGGCGGCACATACGCTGCTCTCTGGCTGTCATTTGCCTGATCTTGAGGCAGAGTCATTTGGGTTTGTTTGATATCTTGCATGGAAATTACTCCTCTTTGTCGCATGATTTTTTTCAGACAAAACTCTTGTTGGAAATAATAGTTGCCCTAAGTGTTAGGCGATTAAGTTATTATAAATAGTTCAGGTTTGTCAATATTTTTTTTCTTATTTGTCGCTCTGATTTTGTTGTTTTTGTGTTGAATGCAAAACGGTCAATCTGCGGAAGGTGGCCCGCCAATTGAGTTCCATTAATCGAAGGCTCAAGTCGAAAATAATTTTCTGGTTTATAAAATACGACGATTAGATGTCGCGTATCCACCACAGCACTGTGTCTACCCGTTGCTTTACCATTCACAATACAAGCCAACGGTCGGCTCACCGAGCAAAGCGTTGATGCTGTGGTCCGTTCAGGAGTGCAAGGCCATTAAGTTAAGGGCAACCACTAGGGCATTGCCCCTACGTGATATGCCATTTTTGTAGGGGCAATCCTTTATGGTTGCCCGATACGATATGGCATTGGTTCAGGAATGCAAGGCGTACCTTGCACCACTCCGTTTAAGCATGAATCATCCGCCCATCCACCCCCAGTGCAGCCTCATGCACCGCTTCAGCCAAAGTGGGATGCGCGTGAATCATCCGAGCCAAATCCTCAGCACTACCATCAAACTCCATAGCAACCACCGCCTCGCTAATCAGTTCTGAGGCGGATATACCAAAAATATGCACACCTAAAAGACGATCCGTCTCAGCATCCGCAAGAATCCGAACCATCCCACTCGTATCACCATGCGCCTGCGCCCTACCACTGGCGGCAAAAGGAAATTGTCCCACTTTATACGCGACACCTTTCAATTCTGCCTCCGTTTTACCCACCCAAGCCACTTCTGGCCAAGTATAAATAACCCAAGGCACTGTATCATAAGACATTTCACTTTTGTGTCCCGCCAGACGTTCTGCCACCATCACGCCTTCTTCTGAGCCTTTATGCGCTAACATGGGACCACCAATCACGTCGCCTACCGCATAAATACCCGGCACCGCCGTTTGACGAAATTCATCAACTTCGATAAAGCCACGCTCATTGATTTGGATACCAAGTTCACCAGCACCCAAACTCTCCGTATTCGGTTTACGCCCCACGGCAACGATAAGCTTATCCACAAGCAATTGTTGTTCACCTTTATCATCTTTATAAGATACAGTGACTTCATTATTGGCAACCGTTGTCCCTGTGACGCTTGCGCCTAAATGAATATCTAAGCCTTGTTTTTTCAATTCTCGCTGAGCAAAGGTCGCAATTTTCCGATCCGCCGTCGCCAGAAAATCGGGCAAAGCTTCCAAAATCGTCACTTGACTGCCTAATCGACTCCACACGCTGCCTAATTCTAAGCCAATCGCACCCGCCCCTATCACGCCCAGGCGTTGAGGAACACTGTCAAAGGCTAAAGCACCCGTCGAATCCACAATCAATTTATCATCGGTGGGCGCGACGGGAATTTTAGCGGGCACTGAGCCCGTGGCGATAATGATATTATCTGTCGTCAGCGTTTGTTTACTGCCATCATGGGCAGTGACTTCAATTTGTTGATTGCCAATTAATCGTGCTGTGCCCTCGATAGAAGTGACCTTATTATTTTTAAATAAAGCACCAATGCCTTGCGTCAGCTTTTTAACGACAGTAGCCTTCCGCGCCTGCATAGCAGCGACATCAATATCTAAATCTTTACAAGTAATACCATGCGTGGCGGCATGTTTTTGCATAAAATAATAATGATGCGAAGAATCCAGCAAAGCTTTAGAAGGAATGCAGCCCACATTGAGGCAAGTGCCCCCCAAAGAGGATTTGCCCTCAGAATTGATCCATTTATCAATACAGGCTGTTTTCATACCCAGTTGAGCGCAACGAATTGCAGCAACATAGCCCGCAGGACCAGCACCTATTACAATCACATTATAATCTGCCATTATTTTTTTCCTTTTTAAATAAAATGCATACCTAGTACTCTATCAAAGTTATCTGTTGGAATACAAAGCTTTAGCTTTGTCAGGCCGTACAAAGCTAAAGCTTTGTACTCCAATATTATCTTGACGTGTTGGAATACAAAGCTTTAGCTTTGTCAGACAGTACAAAGCTAAAGCTTTGTACTCCAATATTATCTTGACGTGTTGGAATACAAAGCTTTAGCTTTGTCAGACAGTACAAAGCTAAAGCTTTGTACTCCAATATTATCTTGACGTGTTGGAATACAAAGCTTTAGCTTTGTCAGACCGTACAAAGCTAAAGCTTTGTACTCCAATATTATCTTGACGTGTTGGAATACAAAGCTTTAGCTTTGTCAGACCGT